>JACOTM010000024.1 GCA_016178305.1 Flavobacteriia bacterium
CTAAGCAAAAGTTCGAATCTTACGATCAAGACAAATACCGTTTACCAGCGAATGTCACCAAAAAAGGATCTGTTTTAAGTCTTGGTTTAGGTTTAAATGGAGGAGCGAAATATACATTTGCGGGTTACGGAACCATTTTTTTTGATGCCAGTATTGATTATTTAATTCGAAACATAGCAACTGCAAGCATTCAAACAAACTACTATAGTCCCCTAATATTAAGTTTTAATTTAGGTTTTCGCAAAGAATTTTATTGAAAAATTTTCTTCCAAATAGAAATTCGATTTTCAATTTTATCTAACTTTTCACAAATTTCATCCATTGATTGAATTCGTTGATTCATTGCATTCGATAAATAACATTCAACATCTTCAACTTTCATTTTATTGGGAACTTGTCTAAAAATATGTTTCTGGCAAATTTGACTCAATAATTGATATAATTCATTAGAAATTGCTACATTTTCTGGTAGCGGATACGTTATTTGTAAATTCGTCATTATGCTTGGATTCGGATGAACTAAAGGTAATTTTCCTGTTATTAATCTCCAACAAATAATACCTATAGAAAATAAATCTGTTGTATGATTCATACACTTTTGGCAATTTAAAATTAATTCAGGTGAAGCATAACCTAAAGGAAATAATATCTTTCTCGTTTCCTCTACGGAATTTAGATTAAATGCTAACCCAAAATCAATGATGTGTGCAATTATTTGATTGTCTTTGATTTCAATTATAATATTTGAAGGCTTTAAATCACAATGAATAATTGATTTCTCTTTCAACTCATTTAAGGGTTCTCGCAAACTTTTTACAATTTTCTTTAAGGTTTGAAACTGATCTTTTTTGCGAACAGATTTCCAAAATTCATCCAATGGAGTCCCTTCAACATAGGATTTCACAAAATAGATGTCGTTTTCATTTTGAACGAGACATCTGTTTTTTTGAAAAGTAAAATGTTCTAAATTTATTGAAAAATCTCTTAAATAACTTTCTATAATTAACTTATTTTGAACTGTTTTAGAGCATTTTTTAAGAACAAAAAGCTGATTATCATCTAATTTTCTAATTAGAAAAACATCCCCAAATTTTCGTTTCTTTTGTGTCCCTAAAGTTTTAATAATTTCATATTCAAAATCCAGTACCATTTAATATCGAATAATAAAATGTTCCTTTTCTTGTTGCTTCCTTTTTATTAAAATTCCCATTCGAAATAAATCCATGGTTAAATGAATATGTTTGTCTTGTACAATTTTTTGCCAAGAGCCGAACATAGAATCACTCCAACGAATATCATCAAGAATGAAAATAGTATCATTATGTGTAATTTTTTCTAATAAATCTATATAATGCGTTAAAGCCTCTCCATCATGATGCCCATCGATAAATACTAAATCAAATTTATGTCCTTTGTAATTTTCTAAAAAGTGGCTAAATGTGCTATTTACAAATGAAATATTCGATATTTTTGCTTTTTGAAGATTATCAATTGCAATGTTTTGAATTGAAGAACAAGCTTCGACTGTTACGACCTTTGCCAAAGGATTTGCTATTGCCATTTGAAAACTACCAACCCCCAGTGAAGTTCCAAATTCTAAAATATTTTGTGGTTGATAATATTGAACTATTTTATACAACAATATGCCATATTTTCCCTTGGAAGTATTCAAGTTAAAAATCGAACTTACTTTTCGCTGAAGTCCTAATTTCTTTGATCCTGCTCCAAAATCTTCAATTTGAATGATTCTTTTGTCATTTTTTAATGATTTAAACAATTTTTTACGTGCTATCACAAAATTATTGTCCATATTTGTTATTAAACATTTACTGACAAAATTGTAAACAAAAGGAGAATGAGTTCCATGTTTCCCTTTAGCTTTGAAAAAGTATTTTATAAATTCTGTTACTAAATTCATAGATACAAAGAAAAGAAACTTTAGATAAAAAGCATGACAATAGTACCAAATACTAAAATTGAAGAACAAAGAAAACGTGTTTTAGGAAATCATCCTGATGTAAAATTGATCGCTCCGTGTAAACTAGGTGAAGGAATTCTTAGTTTTTCTGAAACAGAAAAATTAGAAAAAATTGCCCTTTTTGAAAAATTAAATTTCACGTCCTCTTTTTTCATACCTGCATCAGGTTCTGGTTCTCGTATGTTTCAATTTTTATTTGATTTTTTAGACGATCCAAATGAAGAAAACAGAAGCCAAGTCGAACGTTTTTTAAATCACATTTCAGATTTTGCCTTTTTTCAACAACTTCCAATTGATATTAGAAAAAAATTAAAAAATCACGATGTTGAATTAGATGAATTTGTTTCTTATTTATTGAATAGTCATGGAATGGGGTATGGTGATTTACCTAAAGGATTAATCCCTTTTCATAAAAACGACCCTTTCATTTTAACTCCTTTTCAAGAACATATTTTACAAGGATCAAAAGTCGTTGAAGAAAACATCAATTTTCATTTCACTGTTCAATCATTCTTTAAAACTAAAATTCAAAAAGTAATTCAAAATATTCAAGGATTGACAGGGCAATTATACCATGTCGATTTTACAGAACAAAACAATGAATCAAATGCAATTGCCTTTAAATTAAATGGTGAAGTTTGCCAAAATGATGAAGGTGAAGTTTTAGAAAGACCTGCAGGTCATGGTGCTTTATTAGAAAATTTAAATTCGATAGATTCCGATTTAATTTTCATAAAAAACATTGATAATATTCAACATTTTTCAAAATCTAATGACACAATTCATACATGGAAATATCTTGGGGGAGTCCTTTTAGATTATAGAAATGAGGCTAAAAACATTTTTGAAAATCCAACAATTGAAAAACTAATTTCGCTAAATAAAAAATATCAACTTTATAATTCCGAAAATTATAACAACTTGTCATTGAACGAAATGTTAGACTTATTAAACAGACCTATTAGGGTATGTGGAATGGTCAAAAACGAAGGTCAGCCTGGAGGAGGTCCATTTTGGATACAGGAAGGAGAAAATGTCTCAAAACAAATTGTTGAAAAATCTCAAATTACAATGCGAGGAGAACAATATCGTTTGATGGTACAAAGTAGTTATTTTAATCCTGTTATGATTGTTGCTTCAAGTAAAGATTTGACTGAATCAAAATTTGATTTAACTCATTTCAAAGATGATTCTAAATTTTTTGTTGTTAAAAAGAAATATAAAGGTCAGGACATTCGATTTATTGAACTTCCAGGTTTATGGAACGGGAGTATGGCCCATTGGAACAGTATTTTTATTGAAATTCCATCCACTACTTTTAGCCCTGTAAAAACAGTGTTGGATTTATTAGAAAACACCCATTTATAAATCAATTTTTGATGAAATTAAGATATAAAATCATTCTCTCTCTTATTCTTATTACAGCGTTTTCTTTTTATTCTTTTCAGACTAAAAGTAACCTTAGTATATCCAATCCGAAATTTTACCAAACAGAAAATGTTATCGTATTAATTATCGATGGACCTCGTTTTTCTGAAACTTTTGGAGATAGTACACACGAAAATATTCCGCATTTATTTAAAGAAATAGCTCCCGCAGGAGTCCTTTTTCATAATTTTAAAAACAACGGCACAACAACAACTGTTTCTGGTCACACTGCTATTACAACTGGAAATTATCAAAACCTTAAAAACAATGGACTAGATTTCCCACGAAATCCATCTTTTTTTCAATATTTTTTAAAAAAAACGAATCTAACAAAAGATCAAGCATGGATTATTTCAAGTAAAGGAAAATTGAATATATTATCAAATGCGAAAACTAAAAAATGGAAGGACACCTATTCTCCAATGTCTTATTGCGGAATTAAAGGATCAGGAGTCAGTTATGAAAATGACAATACAACGTGGATAGATGTCAAAAGAATTTTGGCTAATTATCATCCTAAATTAATGCTAATAAATTTACTAGAAGTTGATGTAAGAGCGCATGAAAATGATTGGAAAGGATATATAAAAGCTTTAAAAAACACAGATGAAAAAGCGTTTGAACTTTTTAATTTAATTAATACAGATAATCATTACAAAGGGAAAACAACGTTAATTATTACGAATGATCATGGAAGGCATTTAAATGGTCATAAAAATGGCTTTGTCAACCATGGAGATAAATGCGAAGGTTGTAAACATATATATTGCATTGGAATAGGTCCTGATTTTAAGAAAAACTATAAATCGAATACAAATTATGAATTAATCGATATCAGTAAAACAATTTCAGAATTACTTTATTTTGATATGCCTACCTCAAAAGGTAAAATAATGACTGAATTGTTTTTAGATTCGAAGTAATAACCTGAGATTCTGTGTTAATTTCATATATATCCAACAAGATCATAAACAAAATAACCTATCCATTCTTTAATTAATTTATTCCATTGCCCCATAGCATCCTGATTTGGAATAAAATATTGATCCCAAAAATAATTTCGATGAGGACCTGTGATTAAGTCCGTTGAAAAAGAATCACATTTTAAACCAACTTTATTGAAGCAAGCTAAAGACCTACGCATGTGAGAACCGGAAGTAATTAAAAGAAATTTGGTAAAATGAGGATACGACCTATTTAATACTTTTTGAGTCTCTACTGCATTTTCATGCGTGTTTTTTGATTTCTCTTCTACTAATAAATCATTGGCGGGTATCCCCCATTCGACAAGTACTTTTTTAAATTGTTTTGCTTCATGCAATCCGCGATCAGTAATATAACCAGAATCACCTGAAATTAAAATCTTCTTGATTTTACCTTTTTTATAAAGTGTAATCGCCTGCCAAATTCGATCTCCATGTCCCGTAATACTTAACACATCTAAATCTGAATTATATTCAGACATTCCACCTAAAACGATACCAACATCGTATATCTTTGTATTTTCAAATCGTGTGCCGTGAACTTCCCATTTTCGCATCAATTCAGCTAAAATTACCGTATTTGAAAAAAAGAAGAAAACAAAAACCGCAATGTATTTAAATCGCTTTTTCCATTTCTCATTTTTTAAGAAAAACGCGCAAAAAACACTTGTAATAAACCAAGTATAAGGTGTTGTGAAAATCAACAACACTTTTGAGAGTATAAAAAACATGATACAAAATAAAGAAAATAAGTTAAAAAAATGTCAACGGACAATAAAATTTAATAGATATACTATTTTTGTAAAAAAAATGAAACAATGTTGAAATTTATTGAAAATCTTTTTGGAATTGAGTATGCTGATGTCAATGTCTTTTTTTTAAGACTTGGGACCAAATTAGCGATTGCATTATCAATATTAATATTTGGATTGTGGGCTGTTAAAATCGCAACAAAAGCTATTAAAAAAATATTACGAAAAAGTAAAACAGACGAAAGTTTGGTTACTTTTTTATCCAGTTTAGTATCTATGGCTTTCAAAGCATTGGTCGTAATCACAGCAATTACACAATTAGGAGTAGAAATGACTTCATTTGTAGCAATACTTGGTGCTGCTGGTTTAGCAGTTGGGATGGCTTTTTCAGGTACACTCTCAAATTTTGCCGGTGGTGTTATGATTTTAATTTTCAAACCATTTAAAGTTGGAGATGTAATTTTAACTCAAGGAGAACAAGGAACAGTAAAAGAAATTCAAATTTTCAATACTTACCTACATACTTCTGATAATAAAGTAATTATACTCCCAAATGGACCAATAGCGAATGGAAATATAACCAATTTCACTAAAGCTGAAAAAAGACGGGTGGATTTAATTTATGGAATCGCTTATGGCGATAATGTTCAAGTAGCTAGAGACACATTGAATGAAATAATTAATACTGATACACGTATCATCCAAGACCCCGCTCCATTTATAGGATTAGGCGCATTAACCAATAATTCTGTTGATATTGTTGTTCGAGTTTGGACATTAACAGATGATTATTGGCCTGTTTATTTTGATTTAAATGAAAAAGTGTATAAGGAATTTGAAAAACATGGGTTACATTTTCCGGCACCATCTACACAATTAGTTGTCAATAATGAAATGTAAAAATATCCTGTTATTATTAGTAACATTCAACATGTATCTATTTCAATTGAATGCTCAAAATGACAGTATTCTGTTAGTTAAACGTGATTCTTTAGACTCAATTACAAATATTCCAAAATGGAAATTAAAATCAATAAGTGCCTTAAATGGAACACAAACAACTTTAAAAAACTGGAATTCAGGAGGAAAATCTAGTATTTCAATATTAGGTTTTATAAATACAAGTGCTTATTATAATAACAAAAATGTTAAATGGGAAAATGATATAAGTTTATCATTAGGCGGAGTAAGGTATTTTAATAATGCTGAAAAAACAAACGTCGTACAAAAAACAGATGATAAAATCGATATTTCAACCAAATTTGGCTATCACTTAAATAAGAAAAAATATTTTTCAATAATTAGTGGATTGAAAACACAGTCCTTAGTTGGCTATAATTTTCCAAATGATTCTGTGCGAATCTCAAATTTCATGGCTCCTGGATATTTAAATTCTGCAATTGGCTACGATTATGTGACAAGTGATAATTTCGGAATATTTATCTCTCCTTTTGCAGCTAAAATGACTTTTGTAAGAGATCAAAATCTAGCAAATCAAGGCGCCTTTGGTGTTACAAAAGCAAGTTATAATGATATTGGTCAAATTATTCAAAACGGAAAAGAATTTAGGGGTGAATTTGGTGCTTATTTTAAAATAAAATGGAATAAAGCTATCGCTAAAAATATTGAATTTAAATCAAAATTAGATCTTTTTAGCAATTACAATCACAATCCTCAGAATATAGATGTTAACGCCGAACTTTTAATTACATTTAAAGTAAATTCTTGGTTTTCATCTTCAATACTGTGTAATGCGATATATGATGATGATGTGTTAATAACGAATAATTTGGGGAAAGCAAGTCCAAAATGTCAAATAAAATCGATTATTGGAATGGGAATTTCTTATACGATGAAAAATTTCAAAGAAAAATAATCGAATCTTTTTTTAAAGTTCAACTATTTACTGATTAAAGTTTAGTAAATTCGCTCATCATTATGCGTTTTAATTCAGACATATCAATTTGGTGGTTACTGCCTTGGATTGGAGTTTCCATTCTTTTAAGTATCTATTTATATAAAAAAGAAAATTGGTTCGATGAACTTCACGTAAAATGGAAATTAATTTTAAAAATTTTACGAGCATCTAGTATTTTTCTACTTGGCGTATTAATAATTGGTCTTTTATTTGAATCAGTCACTTATCGAATTGAAAAGCCAATATTCATTAGTTTAATTGATAATTCCAGTTCTTTAACGAATTATAAAGATAGTAATGATGTCAAAAATCAAATCAATAGTTTTCAAAAAAAATTAAATGAAAAATACAAAGATCGTTTCGAATTAAAACAATACACTATTGGTTCTAAAGTATTAGAAAATGGTAAAATTAGTTTAACAGAAAACATTTCAGATTTAGCGAATGGATTTGAACATATACATTCAACTTATTACAATCGAAACATTGGGGGAATAGCATTTATCTCTGACGGTAATTTCAATAAAGGTTCGAATCCGATTTATAGTGCTGAAAAAATTGATTTAACACCAATATTTACCTTAGGAGTTGGTGATTCTACACCTCAAAAAGATCAATACATAAAAAATGTAAACACGAATGAAATTGCATTTTTAAAAAATAAATTCCCTATTGAAATTGATGTTGAAGCTATAAAAATGGGTAAAACATCCGCAACAGTATCAATTCAGCATGCAGGAAAAACAGTCGCAAGTCAAAATATCAGCTTTACAAATGGTAAATATGATTATAAACACATTTCCTTTTTAATTGAAGCAAATCAGTTAGGTTTTCAACAATATACAGTATCCGTTTCAAAATCAAAGGATGAACATACACTTCTGAATAATACAAGAAATTTTTATATTGAAATCTTAGACTCAAGAAGTAAAATAATTGTCTTAGCTGGAGCTCCTCATCCAGATGTTGCAGCAATAAAAAGTGTTATAGAAAAAGATGAAAATTTAGATGTTAATTCCTACCTAATAAAAGATTGGAAAAAAGACACCAAAAATGTCGATTTAATAATTTGGCATGAACCAGGAATTCAATTTGATAATAGTGTTCTTGAGTTAATTAATAATCTAAATATTCCTATTCTTTATTGTTTAGGCCCAAATACACCCAACTCAATAATTCAAAAATTAAACATCAACACGTCTATTCCTAATGGAACTCAAATTGATGAAGTCCAAGCAAAATTCAATTCAAACTTTGAAAAATTTGAAATATCTCCAAATCTTCAAAATGTCATTAATTTTTATCCCCCATTAACCGTAAAATTCGGGCATATAAAAACAGCTCCAAACAGTGAAATTTTACTTTATCAAAAAATTGGAAATATTCAAAAAGATGAACCTATACTTTATTTTGGATCGAAAGATAAAGTAAAATATGGTGTTATTCTAGGAGAAGGTATTTGGAAATGGAAATTAAATGAATATGTTAGATTTGGTGAAACTATTAATTTTACGGAATTATTTCAAAAGATAACGCAATATTTAGTTGTAAAACAAAACAATTCATCCTTAAGAGTCAATTTACCAAAAAGATTTTATGTTGACGAAGAAGTTGAAATTAAAGCTGAATTCTACAACGATGCAATGCAATTAATTATAAAACCAAAAATTGATTTCAAATTAAAGCATGAAAATGGACATTACGATAAATTTCAATTTAGTACCACTGATGAATATTATAAATTAAATCTCGGAACTTTAAAACCAGGAAAATATGACTGGGTTGCATCAACTAAGTTTGACGGAAAAACACATCACAAATCGGGAACATTTATCGTTGAAAATATTGTAATTGAACAATTAGAATCTTCATCTAATTTTAATTTACTGAACCAAATTTCAAATCAATCGCATGGAAATTTTCACCTCTTAAAAGATAATAATTCATTGTTAAATGAAATCGATCAAAGAAAAGATATTGCTGAAATGAGCTATAAGGAATCTATATTTAAAAACCTTATCGATATAAAATGGCTCTTTTTTTTATTGATAACATTATGCAGTTTAGAATGGTTTTTAAGACGTTTTTTTGGAGCTTACTAACTATATTACAAGCAAATAACACATCTACATCTATTCATCATTCCTTTGTTCGTTTTATCAAAGAAAGTACTTTTGAAATATTAGGAATGAATCTTTATTGATTAAAAAAATCAATAATAGTCTAATTCATCCATCTAAAATAGATCAATTAATTTCAAGGAGATATAAAACTATTTAGATAAAAAAAATAAATGATTTTTTTTTATTAAATTTGAAAAACAACTAATCTGGTATGGGAAAAATAATGTATAAAATAAATGGCTTCTTACTTTCTATGTCCCTATTAATTTTCGGAAGTACGATTGCATTATTTTTATCTGATTCTATCTCTGAAATATTAACTATCAAATTGTTATTTGGGTCGATTGGAGCTGTAGCTATTTTATTAGCTAATTATCTGATAATAAAAAGTAAAAACAATCCCTTAAAACTTATTTATATCTTTAGTTACAGCTTGCTAATTCTTATGATAGTTTCTATTGTACACTCAATTTTGATTCTTTATACTTGGAATTATTTATTTGCTGGAATTTTGTTCTTATTATTATATGCTTTAGATTTAAAGTTAGCATTAACAATGTTATACAATTACTCTGTTTTTAAATTGATCTTTAAGATCGGATCTTTTATATTAATTTTCTGCACTTTAATTAAAATAGAATCATCATTGATATTATCATTTGGTGTATTTATTTTAATTCTATTAACATTAATTGCGTTAATAGCCTTAATAATTCCCAAAAAAGAATCTGAAAATTAAACTTTTAAAGCACCTTCTTTCAATGAACAAGTAGATAAATACACTTTTTCTATACCTAGTTTTTCAATAATCCATTGTACTTTAATTGCTGCTATTGGCGCCATTTTCTTTCTAATTGGAACGATACGTTCGTTGGATTCTCTTTCACTTTCATTTGACGATATAATCGATTGAATTACTTTAATAAATTTTTCAAAAGGAAGTTCTATTAACGCAATTTTATCTTCTAATTCTTGATCATGTAGCATTTCATAAAATGTCTCAAAAGTACCTGAAGCTCCTATTAATATTTTTTCCTTTTTATCTACAAAATAATCCCCCGCTTGATCGTCAAGCCATTTTTTAACGATAGCTATATCCTGTGATGTCATCGGATCTGAAAATGTAAAGTGCTGAAAAATTCTTAATAAACCGATATTTAAACTAATTTTATCAACAATACCGTTTTTATTAGCAAAAATAAATTCTGTACTCCCACCACCAATGTCCATTATTACAGCTTTTTCAGAAAAATCATACGACCAACTAACTCCTTTATAAATTAGTTCTGCTTCAAGTTCACCAGTAATGACTTCTATTTTTATACCTGTTTTTGAATAAACTAGTGAAATAAATTCTTCAGAATTTTCAGCATCTCGAATTGCAGATGTACCATAAGCATTTATTTTTTCGACTTTATAATCGAGGCATAATAACTTAAATCGTTCCAAACAATCAACACCACGCACAATAGCATCCTTAGCTATTTTACGGTTATTAATTCCGCCCATTCCGATAGAAACCCCTTCTTTAACTGAAAAAAGCACTTCAAAATCAATATCGTTAACTCTTGCTATTAACAAATTAAATGTATTTGTTCCTAAGTCAATTATTGCTACATGCATATTATGATTTTTTCATCCATTTAAAAAATTGACTCCATTTAATGCGATGACCAAATTGAAGTATTCCATTCGAATATAATCTTCCTGCAATATTCAAAACAAGAAATGATGAAATAATTAACAACAACAACGAAATAAAAATTTCATATACATGTCCTGGTTCAAATCCTTGTGCTAATTTAACCATTACAACAACAGGTGAAGTAAATGGTAAATAATTAAAAAATAAAGACAACTCAGAATTCGGATTTTCTAAAACGTAATATCCCGAATATAGAGCAAATAAAAGCAACAATATTAAAGGAAGTACAAATTGTTGACCATCATTTTCTGATCCCGAAGTAGCACCAATTGCAGCAAAAATTGTCCCATAAAAAAAATAACCAACGATAAAAAACAATAAAAAATAAACTGTCATTGATGAAAAATTAATTCTTTCATACACCAATTCAACAAACTGATTATATTCTTTATTTACAAAAAATTGCTCTTGGTATGTTTGATTTTGCATTTCAGCAGTCATTTGGGTAATATTTAAATTTGATGCTTCTAACAAATTAGGAAATAGCATTTCACGCATAAAATATAAACCAACACCAATAATAATGAACCAAAGTAAAAATTGCACCAATGCTGAACAACCTATTCCAATAATTTTCCCTATCATTAATTGATTTGGGGTTGTACTCCCTAATAATACTTCAACAATTCGATTACTTTTTTCTATTGAAACACTTCTTAAAATAGACATACCAAAAAGGAAAATAAAAATAAATATAATAATGCCATAGAAATAACCAACCCATCCTTCTATATTTGAAGCTTCATTCTTTGGATCATAAACATTTCTAAAACTCATTGAAATCGGTTGTTTAATTTTTCTAAATTCAGAGATATTAAATTTTGTAAATTCTTTAACTAATATCTCTTCAATTCGTCTTTCAAACTGATATTGAATTCGCGTTTGCATTGATAATGATGGTTGTTCTCTATAAAAAACAAAAGCACTTTTATTAGACAATACCTTTTCATTTACTTCCAATAAAGCATCAAATTTTTGATATTTTTTTGCTTTTTCAAACTCTTCTATTTCAATAATTCCATCAGCAAAAGAATAGGTTATTGAATTGTCTTCTTGTGCCATTATTTTATTCTCCAATATAAATCTACCATCAGAAACTAATACTTCCCAATGCTTTTTGGTTTTTCCCCCTATTGAAAAAAGAAAATAAATTAAAATTAATATTGTTAGTGGTCCTAAAATAGAAAGTAAAATAAAAGGTCTTGAACATATTTTTTCTTTCAATTCTCTAGATGCAATTAATAAACTATTTCTCATATTACAATGCTTTTTCTGGTTGAATTAAATCTATAAAAACCTCCTGCATAGAAGGAACAACTTCCCATGCTGCTTCAATTTTTATTTGACCAATTAGTACATTTAGTAAGTCTTCAAATTGACTTTCTCCCCTCATTTTAACATAAACAATAAAACGGTCATCTGCTAAAATTTCTTTATCAACGATCTCAAATCCTGTCCATAAAGCATTAACGAAAGCAAGCATGTTTCCTTTAAATTTTACAGCATAAATATTTTTCTTAAGACTTTCTCTTAAATTAACAACGGAATTTTCTGCGATTTTTTTCGATTCATGAATTAAGACAACGCGATCACAAAGTTCCTCTACACTTTTCATGTTATGAGAAGATAAAATGATTGTTTTACCTTTTTCTTTTAATTCTTTTAATTCTTGTTGGATTAATTCAATATTCAAAGGATCAAATCCACTAAAAGGCTCATCTAAAATTAATATTTCTGGATTATGCAAAACCGTACAAATAAACTGAATTTTTTGCGCCATCCCTTTTGAAAGCTCTTCAATTCTTTTTTTTCTCCAAGATTGTATATTGAATCTATTTAACCAATAATCTAATGAAATTTCAACTTCTTTCTTTGACATTCCTCTCAAACGACCTAAAAAAACTGCTTGATTTTCAACTGTCATTGTTTTATACAAGCCTCTTTCTTCTGGTAAATAACCGATGATTTCTAAGTGTTTTTGAGAAAGTATATTCCCTTTTATAAAAACGGAACCACTGTTTGGAATAATAATTCGATTGATAATTCGAATTAGTGTTGTTTTTCCAGCCCCATTTGGACCTAATAAACCGAACATTTCACCTTTGTTTACTGAAAAAGAAAGATCTTCCAAAGCTGTTTTTCGAAAAAAAGTTTTTGAAACATTTCGTATTTCTAGAATTTTATTTTCCATAATTCGAATTTAATTTTTTTTTAATTACCATTTATTATCTTTTTAAAGAACAATTAACAATCGAAGCTTCATAAACTAAACCAAATATTAAAAAAAAAGAGAGGGATGCTTAAAATTAAGGAAGCTACATAGATTCTTAGAAAGATTAATCCACCTAAAAACTTACCAATATCGAATTTTCAGATAAAACAAGGTTCTATAAATCAATATAATTCACTTTTAAAAAAAATAATTTTAACCTCGGTTTTTATTCCAAAATTGATTTTAAAGAATATTAATCTAAATTTGCACAAAATGATGGAAGAACAAAAATACATTGATGTCAAAAAAATAATTGGGAGTAAAAACCCTAGATTATTAAAATGGTTACCCAAATTCATAATTAACTATCTCATAAAAATTATTCATCAAAATGAAATAAATGACTTTTTAAAACGAAATCATCATTTACAAAACATTGATTTTTGCTTAAAAGTTATTGAAGAGTTTAAAATACACATTGACATTCAAGGAATTGAAAACATCCCTAAAGAAGGTAAAATCGTATTAGCTTCCAACCATCCTTTAGGTGGCATGGATGCAATGGCCTTAGTATCCGGAATGAAGGGGCGTCGAGAAGATATAAAATTTGTAGTGAATGACCTCCTTCTAAATTTAGTTAGCTTAAGAGGCATTTTTCTTGGTATAAATAAACATGGAAGAAATGGGGCTACTATGAAACAACAAATGCACACTCTATTTTCAAGCGACAATTGTATTTGTATTTTCCCGGCAGGATTAGTTAGCCGTAAAATTGAAGGGCAAATTATCGATTTAGAATGGAAAAAATCTTTTATTAGTTTATCAAAAGAATACAACCGAACGATTATCCCTGTTTTTATTGATGGTAAACTTTCAAATTTCTTTTACAGATTATCGAACTTTAGAAGTAAAATAGGAATTAAAGTAAATATTGAAATGTTGTATCTTTCAAATGAAATGTTTAAATTGCGTAATAAGAAATTGAAAATTATTATCGGAAAACCAATCAAAGTAAATGAACTTCCTCAAGGTAAATCTGATAAAGCAATAGCACAATTTATTAAAGATAAAGTTTACGAACTAAAAAAATAACAATATAAAATGAATACCCCAAAAGATATTATTTCTCCCATAAGTAAAGAGATTCTTTTAAAAGAATTAAATAATAACCGATTTGTAAGAAAAACACGGAAAGGTGATAATGAAATATATATCGTTAACCAACATAATTCCCCAAATGTAGTTCAAGAAATCGGAAGACTAAGAGAAGTAACTTTTAGAGCTGCTGGTGGAGGAACAGGTGATTCTATTGATTTAGATGAATTTGATACAAATGAAATTTGCTACGATCAATTAATTGTTTGGTCTCCTGAAGATCAAGAAATTATTGGTGGCTATCGCTTTATTAAATGCATTGAAACCCTAAATTCAAAGCATGACGAAATTTTATTATCAACTAGTCATTATTTTGATTTTACGGAAAAATTTATCCAAGAATATTTACCTCACACTGTAGAATTAGGAAGAAGTTGGGTGCAACCAAATTTCCAACCATCTGTCAACCCTCGAAAAGGTTTATATGCCCTTGATAATATTTGGGATGGTTTAGGTGCAATCGTAATTATGAACCCTGAAATAAAATATTTTTTTGGTAAGGTAACAATGTACCCGACTTATAACGAAGAAAGTAGGGATATGCTTTTACATTTTATGCATCATTACTTCCCAGACAAAGAGAACTTAATGAAACCTTTTCAACCACTTATTCAAAACTACAATGTACAAGAAGCTGAAAATATGTTGAATGGTTTGGAATTTAAAGATGGATTCAAAGTTTTAAATAGCTTTGTTCGAAATCATGGAGAAAACATTCCTCCTCTTGTAAATATTTACATGAATCTATCTCCTACTATGAAAACTTTTGGAACAGCAGTAAATCCAGATTTTGGAAATGTGGAAGAAACAGGTATCTTAGTGACAATAGCAGATATTTATCCTGATAAAAAAGAAAGACACATGCAATATTAAAAATGATTCATTGCTTTGTTCTAGACATTCATTATTGAGTACCAACATCATTTTTTCTCAATATATACAAAGCCTTATAATTTGAGGATAAAAACACACCTGTCTGTAATTTTTTAACAGGTAAAAAACCTTTTTTATATGCTTTTGTCGATACAACATAAGTATCCTCTTTTATCCACCACCACCTTCCTTGATGAGTTGGGTTATAAACTCCCTCTTCCTCTAAAAAATAAGCGTTAAATTCAAAACCTCCATCAATTTTAGAAACTGGGATATTTAATTCATTTCGAAGTATTGATATTGCTTTCCATCTGCAATTATGAATCTTAAAATTATTCGAAATACTCACTATTACGTAAAAACTAAGTGGAATAAATATAGTTCCAAATAACAATAATTTTATTTGTGTATGCCCTGAAATTAAATAACAAATCAAAAGAAGTGGTAAAATAAAAACTAAATAACGATCATTGGCATAATTTAAACTAACAATCAATAAATAAATTGGCGCCAAAATTCCAAAAAACAAAATGAAATTGCGTTGACTTTTACAATTATTAGGCTTAAAAAAACGATAGCAACTTTGAACAACTAAACAAAAACTTATTAAACCTAAACAAGATAATAATCCATAAAAAAATTGAAGATACAATGGGATTTCGGTTTCTAATTCATTACCTGTCATTATTATTGGTCCTATTCCTTTATCATGAAATACATTACCAACAAATGGGAGAAATTTATGAAAAATAAGCACTTTAACTAAAACAAAAATACCAATTAACAATAATAAAAAGATACTTTTTCTATAACAAAAAAACAGAATATGTTTTTTAAAATTGGCTAAAACAAAAGGGAAAAGCATCAATCCTAAACACATACACGAAGTAAGTAAATAATAGATGGTTGTAACTATTAATTTGAATGGGTTTGTTTTTAATTGCCTAAACAATGTTTCAATTTGTAAATTATAGTTTGAAGGGAGAACATGATGGATTGTAGCAAAATATTGATAGCAAAGCAAACTAGAAATGGTGATAAAAAAAGGTAAAAGTGCCAATAGAATTAATTTGAAGTTTTTATTACCCTGAATAATTTCCCCAATAAAAAAAGCAAAAGGTATCGTAACTCCTATTTGTCGTGTTAAAGTTACGGAAACAGAACTAATTATGAATAATATAAAAAATAAATAATTATCTGTTTTCCAATACTTAATCATAAAAAAAACAGCTAAAACAGAAAAAAACACAATGTAAATATCTGGTAAAAATGTATTTGAAAGATAAAGGAAAATTGGATTTAACAGCAAAAAAATCAAAAGTAAAAATCTTAAAGGAGGCTTGAACGAAAATTCTTTGAAAATTTCATTGATAGCAGCTATTGTACAAAAAGAAATGAATAAAGTAATTAGCCTTAAAACAAAAAAAGAAAAACCAAAGATTTTACAGGTAAATACTCCAAATATCAATTGGGTTAAAAAAGGAACAGCAATAAAATTAGAAATCTTTATATGGTTTGTATCAAGATAATATTTTATGGTTTTTGCATAAGCCCAATCGTCATTTAACGGGTAATTTCCTGTAGGATTGATAAAAAGTTCAACCGCAATAAATACAAAAAAAATACCCAACCAAAAGTATCGTTTTCGATTGAACATTTTACGCATTAAATAATCCATTCTTTTTTAATCCTCTAACAAGTTAGGATGTTCTTCGACGTATTCTAATTTTGCTTTATTCATATCGAATTCACCTTCACTTTTGGCAATGACAACAGTTGCCAAGCAATTTCCTAGTACATTAACACTCGTTCTTCCCATATCCATCAAGGCATCAACGGCTAAAATGACACTTGCTTTTTCGGCACTTAAACCTTCGATATTCCCAACTGCTCCTGCAAGAATTACAAAGGATGCTCCACGAACTCCCGCAACACCTTTGCTTGTCAGCATTAAAGTAAAACAAATTCCTATCTGCTGACCAATAGATAAATCAACACCACACATTTGAGCAACAAAAACAGTTGCTAATGAGAGGTATAAAGTCGTTCCATCTAAATTAAAACTATAACCTGTAGGAATAACAAATGCCACTACTTTTTTAGAAACTCCAAATTTCTCTAAATTTTCCATCGCAATAGGCAGTGCAGATTCACTACTTGCTGTTGTAAAAGCTAACGAAACGGGTTCGTAAATTCGTTGTAAAAATTGTTTGATCGGGATTTTGAATGCCAAAGCAATTGGTAAGAAAACTGTCAAAACAAAAACAATCAAAGCAATATACAATGTCCCAACTAATTTCAATAAATTTTGTAATATTTGAATATCTGATTTTGCAATTGTACTTGCTAAAGCTCCAAAAACGGCTAAAGGAGCCAAATACATAACTATATCCGTAAACTTAAACATCACTTCACTTAACCCTTCAAAAAAAGTAAGCATAGTCTCTTTATGACCTTTATTTTTCACCATCCCAAGACCAATTGCAAAAATAACCGCGAATACTACAATTTGTAAAACATTATTCTCGGCTATTGATTTAGCGATATTTTCAGGAAAAATATCAACTAAATGATCTTTATGTTCTGTTGCTTGGCTTAATAATTCGGAGGATTTCTCCATAATTTTAGAAGATGCTTCTTGACGAACACCTACCCCCGCTTGAGACAAATTAATTGCAGCTAACCCTATAAATAAAGCTATTGTAGTAACAATTTCAAAATATAAAATACTTTTAATTCCAATTCGTCCAAGTTGTTTCAAATTACTGTGTCCAGCTATACCAACGACTAAAGTTGCAAAAATCAGAGGAGCTACTAACGATTTAATTAAGCGAAGAAATATTTTTCCGAAGCGTTCCATTTCCATAGAAAATGCTGGAAAATCTAGACCAACTTCAACACCAAGAATCATTGCTGAAAAGATCCATAAAGACATTTTTTTACGGTTGTATGAAACAACAAATAAATGTCCCATTAATATATACCTAATCGTTTGAAATATTTTAGGTTCAATCGTTGGAAATAGCGATTCAATATAAAACAAACAACCAACTAACATAAAGGAAGTGATATATGCAAAAAGGGACTTGAAAATTTTCATATCTATTTATTGTTTTTACTTACTAATATTTCATTATACCGTCTAAATCTTTGCAATGTTTATTACAATTACAGTATAATTTTATTCATTTGTAGCTGCCAAAGATAATATATTTTAAATAGATAAATTGGAATAATTAAAGCATTAACATCCATATATCTTCGATAGAGGCAACTAAATCAAGTTTTACACACTTATAAGTTAAAATTAAATCACATATTTTTTATTTTTTTCATTGTCTTAACAAAGAAATTGATTAATATTGCATCACGAGAGAATCGACTATCATTTTCATTCTCGTGACAATCAAATATTTTTCAAATAAAACCTTTGGTTTCAAAATAAGACACATTTATCATTTTTTATGGATAAAAAAGAATTAGAGAGTAAAAAACTTCCTGACTTAAAAGAAATTGCAAAATCTATAGGAATTAACAATTATGAAACGCTTAAGAAAGCAGAATTAATTGACAAAATTATTGCTGAACCTCAATCAGTAGGAAAAGGAATTGAATCCAAAACAACTAAAACGGTTAAAACAAAAGAAACTAAAGTAGTTGAAGCAATAAAGGAAGTTAAGGAGGTTAAAGTCAAAACAAATAAGCCTACTGTAGTAAAAGAAGAAGCTGAAAAAAAAGAAGTAACTTTAGAAGTTAAATCCGAAAACGAACCCCCTTCAAATTCAGAGGAAGTTGCAAGACCAAAAAGAGCAAGAACAGTAAAGAAATTGGCAAGTTCTGGGAGTATTACACAAGAAGTTCAGCCAAATTTATTTGCAACAGAAGAAATAAAAAGTGATGAAAAAGTAACCGTTTTTATTAAAGGTCAAAAAATCACAAAACAAGTTGCTAAAAAAGTTGAAGAAGTTCCTCTTGAAGCAACAGAAGTAAAGGCGGAAGAGAATACGAAAACTGCTGTTGCACCTCAAAAAGAACGTTTCGAAAATAGAAATCAAAATAGTAATTTCAAAAATCCGAATAACCCGAATTACAGAAAAGAAGAGACTAATCAAGGGGAAAATCAAAATCAGCCAAGACATAATAATCAAAATCAACAAAGAAATAATCCTAATCAAAACCGTCCTCAAAATAATAATCAAAACAACAATCGAGGAAACAATAATAATCCTAATCAACACAACAACAACAACAACAATAATAATAATAATAATCAACAAAATGCAGTTTCTCAACAATTAGAAAAAGATGAGGAAATGTATGATTTAGTTGGTATTGTTACAGCTGAAGGAGTATTAGAAGTTTTACCAGAAGGATTCGGATTCTTACGTTCATCGGATTATAACTATTTATCTTCTCCTGATGATGTTTATGTTTCTCAAAGTCAAATCAAATTATTCGGAATAAAAACGGGTGATACAATTAAAGGTTCTATTCGACCACCTAGAGAAGGAGAAAAATTCTTCCCTTTAGTAAAAGTTGAATCAATTAATGGCAGACATCCTTCGTACATTCGGGATAGAGTTCCTTTTCAATATCTAACCCCTTTATTTCCAGATGAAAAATTCAAATTAACGGGACATAAACAAGAAACAATGTCAACACGTGTCATGGACTTGTTTGCTCCTATTGGTAAAGGTCAACGTGGATTAATTGTTGCGCAGCCAAAAACTGGTAAAACAATGTTATTAAAAGATGTTGCCAATGCTATTGCTGCAAATCATCCAGAAACATATTTAATTGTTTTATTAATTGATGAAAGACCCGAAGAGGTTACAGATATGGCTAGAAGTGTAAAAGCAGAAGTGATTGCCTCTACATTTGACGAGCCGGCAGATAGACATGTAAAAGTAGCCAATATGGTTCTTGAAAAAGCAAAAAGAATGGTTGAATGTGGTCATGATGTTTGTATTTTATTAGACTCGATTACTCGTTTGGCAAGAGCATATAATACTGTTTCTCCTTCATCTGGTAAAGTTCTTTCAGGAGGTGTTGATGCGAATGCATTACATAAACCAAAACGTTTCTTCGGTTCAGCTCGAAAAATTGAAAATGGTGGTTCTCTTTCCATTTTAGCTACTGCATTAACTGAAACTGGTTCTAAAATGGACGAAGTTATTTTCGAAGAATTTAAAGGTACAGGGAACATGGAGTTGCAATTAGATCGTAAAATTTCTAACCGCCGTATTTACCCTGCGATTGATATTTTAGCTTCTGGAACTCGTCGTGAAGATTTACTTTCCGGGAAAGATGCATTGCAACGTATCTGGTTGTTAAGAAAATTTATTGCGGACATGAATCCTGTAGAAGCAATGGAATTTATCAAATCAAACATGGAAAACACGATTTCAAACGAAGAATTCTTAGTTTCAATGAATCGTTAAAAAAGATATACTTACATTTGTCCCGATTTAGAAAACTAAGTCGGGATTTTTTATACATTATGATATGAAGATTACAATTAAAACAGCTATTATATTTGCTTTCATTTGGATGATGATTAAGATTAGTTTTCTCGGAATGGGAAAAGCGCATGATTTATTAAAAATAGCTGTAATTATCAATATCTTATGTCTTTTACTTTCAATTTCAGTTGGTTTATATCTTCAAAAGAGAAAAGATACCGAAGAAACTTCAGCTTTAAAAGATGTTAAAAATGGTATGGGTGCAGGTGTAATTTATACTGTTATTGTAAGCTTCTTTATCTATCTATATTATTCGAAAATTGATTTAGACTTTAATAAACATCAAATTGCTGAACAAGAAATTTTACTTGAAAAAACAATTAACAATCCAAGTGATTATAAAAAATTAAAAGAATCGAATGAATCTTTTGAAACAATGAGTGACAAACAATTGAAAATTCAAATTCAAAAAAATATTAGAGCTACATACAGTCCTCAATCCGTTACTACCGTTGCTTTATTAGGAATGTTATTATTAACTACTATTAACAGTATTTTTGTAACTGCTGTTTACCGTAAGGTTGTATTTACTCCAAAAGCAATGAAGTAAAATTGACAATATGATTTCAAAATTTCTTTTCTTATTTTTTGTAATTTTTCAATTTTCAATTTTTTCTCAAGAAAAAGATACGATAGCAGGTTTTGAAACAAAAATAAAAGGTGAAGAAATTAATTATTTTTCCCCGCTTGCAGAATTTGCCCCAACAGCTTTATTAACACGTGCAAATGGAGAATCAGAAATTTCTTGGAATGCCCCTAAATCACAATCAAATTCAAAAATAATAACTTATGAATTACTAATCGGTCATTCATCTGGTACCAGTTCCGATAATCGGTCATTTGAAGTAAAACTCAATGGAGAAATTCTATTCATTTTTAAAACATCCAAAGTAAACAAATTAGTTCCTTTTGAAAAAAAAGTTTCCAAACAAATAAATTATTATTTTCAACCGCAAACTTTTGATGTTAATGGTGATGTATTTGGGAAATTATATATTACTGTTCCGCAAAAAAGCGTCAAAAAAAACACCCATTTTTCAATCAAAGGCATCAATCAAAACAGTCGAGATTGGCTTATGGTTTTTATGTATCAAAAAGGATTCAAAATAAATGTGCATCCGAACAACTTAATTCATAAAAAAGAAGATAAGAGGCAATTAATTTTTTCAATTGAAAATCCTTTAAACTATTCCGCTGTTTTAGAAATTCAATCACATTATTTTTCTCAAAATATACTCTTAAAAGCTGGATATAATAAATTTACAATTCCAGCTTATGAAAAAGATTTCATAGGTAAGGATTCATTGTTATTCATTTTCAATAAACAAGATTCTTTAAGTAAAATAGTTCTATTAGAAAAAATAAATGATTATACTTTCCACATCATTCATCATTCTCACAATGATATTGGATACTCCCATCTCCAAACAGAAGTTGAAGAAATCCAAATAAGAAATATTCGAACAGCAATAAAATGGATTAAGGATAATCTAAATTCAAAAGAAAAACCTTATTGGCATATTGAATCTCTATGGGCTGTTGAAAATTACTTGAAAGTAGCTTCTGAAACCGAAAAAAATGAATTTATCGAAATTGTAAATAACGGAAACATTCAACTTTCTGCAAATTATGCAAATATTTTAAGCGGATTATCTCAACCAGAAGAACTAAATTGGATGATTGAATATGCTAAAATATTAGAACAAAAATATGGCTTAAAGTTTTCTAATGCTATGATTACAGATATTCCAGGTATCACTTGGTCAGGCTTAAATGTTTATCCGACAAATAATATCCCTTATTTATCTCTCGGTCCAAATTATGTTGATAGTCAAGCTGATAAAGGAGACCGCGTCGGTGGAGTTATTAAAGAACAAGGAGATGTTGTTTTTTACTGGAAACCAGATAGTTTATCAAATAAAAAAGTACTCGTTTGGACAGCAGGAAAAGGATATTCTTTTTTTCATGGAATAACAGAAAAAGATAAACAAACAAGTTGGGAAGAACGAATTTCTAATTATTGCGACGAGCTAAATTTAAAACAATATCCATACAATATTATTCAATTGAGATATACTAAAAACAGTGATAATGGACCAGTAGATACCAATTTATGTTCTTTTATTGAAAATTGGAACAACACCTATTCATCACCAAAATTAAAAATCACAGGTTTAACACCATTGTTTTCTGAATTAGAGTCAAAATACAAAAATGATATTCCTCAATTAACAGGTGAAATTTCACCTTATTGGGAAGACGGAGCATATTCAACAGCTGTTGAAGAAATGGAAAATAGAGAATTATCTATTCAAACAATAGCAATGGAAAAATATGCTAAAAATTTAAACAAGTTATTCGAAAACAAAGAATTATTCTATCATTTACATAAAAACATTCTACTTTTTCACGAACATACTTGGGGTTCATGGTGTAGTATTTCAGATCCTGAAATCTTTTTTACTACTGAACAATGGAAAGTTAAAAAACAATTTATTGATTCGGCTAAGTTTTATTATAATCAATTATCAAAAAAATTAAATTATACTTATAATAAATCGATTGCTACAAATATCTCTGATAAAAAAATAATTGATTTTTCTATTGATCTAAAGCATGGAGGAATTCAATCTTTACAAATTAATGACTTCATAGTGAATACAAGTAATTCAGAATATAAACTTTTTGAACCTATTTACTCAAAAGGAATAAACCCTTCTACCCTGTTTCAATCCAGTGAAGTTATCGTAAAAGAAATTGAAAATTCTGACACTTTAAAAATTCTCGAAGTCCACTCAAGTATTCCATCTATTGATTCTTTTGTTTGGACATATACATTAAACAAAAACCAAAACCGTTTAATATGCCATTATCATTTTAACAAAGCAATTGAAAAAAATAAAGAATCACTTCACATTGCAATACCATTTGGTAAAGAAGATGTTTCGATAAGATATGGTACGAATTCCAAAATGATTGACTTATCAAAAAATCAACTTCCTGGTTCAAATAAAGACTTTATTTGTGTAGAAAATCAACTTGAAATGCAATCTAAAAATCTAACAATGGTCATAAATTCACCTAAAATTAATCTTTTTGAAATTGGCTCTATAATCAATGAAGATAAATTAAAGGGTTCAAAAAATTGGAAAAAAACATTACTTCAAAACAATAGTGTTTACTTATATGTATTCAATAATTACTGGCACACCAATTATAAAGCATATCAAGAAGGTATGTTTGACTTTGAAATTGAAATCTCATTTAAATAACATCCATGAAAACAACTATTATTCTTATTGCTCTTAGCTTCTTTTTATTTATTTCTTGTAGTCAAAATTCTGGTAAAAAATCGAACTTTGAAGGAATTATTGAATATCATAACTCCTTTATTTGCAAAACAAAAAATATAGATTCAATAGCATTAAGAGTTATTTTCGGAAAAAGTGCAACATTATATTTCAAAGACGGAAATTTCTCAGAACGCTATAATGATGGGGTAATGTTGGAACAATTTTACAATAAAAAAGAGAACAAAACGTATATTAAAAAGAATTTATCTGACACTTTATTTTGGTTCAATTGCGCGCAAAAACCTGAAAAAATAATCAAATGGAAATTAATTCCTCACCAAACAAAAGTATTAAAAATAGATTGTGATGAATTAGTAACCTATTATAAAGAAAAAACCATTCATTTTTATTTCAATTCCGATTCATTCCCTATTAATCCTAATTGGTACAATAAATACAGTTATTCGAACAAAAATTTTGTTACAAAAATCATGAAATCAATGTATTTAAAATACAAAATTGAATATCCTGATTTTATTGCAGAAGTAACTGCTACTTCAATTTCCAAACAAAAAGTTGATCCTAGAACTTTTGAAATTCCCCAAACAGCAATTCTAATAAAAGAATGAAACACTACTCCCTTGAGATTTTGTGAATTATTATTTTTAATTTCACTAGCTAAAATTGTGGAATATTCCTATATTTAAAAGAAAAAAATAAAAATATGAAAAAAAACTCATTTACATTTATCACATTAATGTTACTGAGTTTTAACTGTTTATATTGTCAAACAGAAAATAAAGATCTCGATATATTAATTGATCTCGAAAAAAAAGGACATACAAAAAAAATAAATTATTCTAAAAGCTTAGTCACAAACAATTACGATAATATTTATAACAGATGTTATTGGAAGATTGATCCATTTGTTAATTATATCGCAGGAAACATTACTTCCTATTTCAAACCAACTTCCGCTAATTTTAGTCAAATTGAATTTGATCTTTCATCATCGTTAACCGTTGATTCTATTAAGTATCATCAAACTTTAGTTAGTTTTATTCACGATGATTTTGATTTATTAAAAATTAATTTGAATACAATTATAGCTATAAACCAAATTGATTCCTTAACAATTTATTATCAAGGTTTACCTCAAAATGGAAATTCTGAAACCTTTATTCAAGAAATTCATGATAATTACCCAATAATTTGGACTAAATCAGAACCTTATGGTGCAAAGGATTGGTGGCCCTGTAAACAAAATTTAAATGATAAAGTTGATTCACTTGATATTTATGTAGAAATTCCTTTTGGAAATAAAGTAGCTAGTAATGGAAAACTAATTGAAATTATTTCGAATTCAAATTCAAACACTTACCATTGGAAAAGCTTATACCCTATTGCAGCTTATTTAGTTGCCATTGGAGTAACTAATTACACTGAATTTAGCCAATATGTTGTTCATCCTTCAATCACTTATGAAGTTCTCAATTATGTTTATCCTGAAACCTTAGATACTGCATTGGTTCATACGCTTGAAATTATTGACATCCTTAATCTATACGATAGTTTAACAATAATTTATCCTTTTGCTGCTGAAAAATATGGGCATGCACAATTTGGTTGGGGAGGTGGCATGGAACATCAAACGATGAGTTTTATGATTAATTTCGATTTTGGATTAATGGCTCATGAATGTGCACATCAATGGTTTGGCGATTATATTACATGTGGAAGTTGGGAGGATATTTGGTTAAACGAAGGATTTGCGACATTTTTTGAAGGCTTGGCACAACAAAAATTACACCCTGAAAACTGGTATAACTGGAGATATTTTAAAAAAAATAATATTACCTCAAAATCGTATGGAACTGTTTTTTGTGACGATACTACAAATATCTCTAGAATATTTGATGGTCGTTTAACATATAATAAAGGGGCATATATATTGCACATGTTACGTTGGAAACTTGGAGATTCTCTTTTTTTTAATGCGCTTACAAATTACTTAAATGATCCAACTTTGAAATACAATTATGCTAAAACTCAAAGTTTAATTACCCATCTAGAAGTTACAAGCGGCCAGGATTTAACTAGCTTTTTTGATAAATGGTTTTACAAACAAGGTTATCCAACTTATGAAGTCATTTGGAATAAAAAAAATGATCTTCTTAATTTACAGATAAATCAAGTTACTTCTGATCCAAGTGTGCTTTTTTACGAAATGCCCGTTCCAATTAAAATTATCGGTGAATTCATGGATACCACAATTATTTTAAATCATCTTTATTCCGGACAAATTTTCACAACTTCGATTCCTTTTCCAATAAAAGAAATTCAATTTGATCCAGAAATGTGGATATTATCGCGTAATAATTTAGTTATTAATTCAAATACAGATTACACAAATCCCTTTCAAATCAATATTTTTCCAAACCCAAGTTCTGATGTATTGTCAATCGAATCTCATAATACGAGTTCTAGCATAAATAAAATCGAAATCTTTGATTTAAATGGCAATTTAGTCTATTATGAATCCGTTACTGATTCCATTTCAACGATTAAAACGATAGATATTAAAAAATTAGATACTTCAATATATAATTTAAAAATATATACCATGAATGAAGTCGTTAATTTTCAATTTCTGAAAAACTAAAAAGCTGCTGTTAGTAAATCTAATAATTCAGGTTTTTTGTCCGCAGCCATTGAAAAAATAGAATTTTCTTGCGGAATATATATTCCATCTGAATGATTTTTTAATTTATCTTTATCCCCACTCCATGCGTTTGCTTGGGGCACAACAGACATAATACCTCTCATTGTATTGTCTTCAAATTCAGGTTTTGAATTGGATTCAGCGAACTTAAATTCCCGTGTTTCTGAATTGCTGAATTGCTCTGCATCAATATTTTCTACAGCACTATCCGCAACATTATTAATCATTGGTGAAACAAATGCAATTTCAGTATTGGAAGAAACTTCAGATTTCTTGTTAATTTGTTGATTAGGGACATAATAATTTGAAGGTTTTTCATTTTTTTCTTTGAATCTTGAATTCTCCAATTTCATTTTAGTCATCGCTAAAATTTCATGTTCCTTAACTTTTGGTTTTAACAAAAATGGCACTGCTAATAGCACAATAATTCCTATAGCAGCTATTTGCACTAATGGTCTCGCTATAAAATTTTGATTTAGTGGGTATAATTTATGAAAGAAGTTGATATTTTTACTTGAATATTTTGCTTCAAATAATAAATCTAATTTATTTTTAGTTTTAAAGGAAACTTCCATTAAATTTTCTTCTATAATTACCGGAAAAACGGCTTTTAATTGATTAAATTCTTCTTCATTCGTGAACAAGTCTTTAAACGCTTCTTTTTCTTGCATTGTTAATTCAATGAAAGCTTTTTGAAGTATGCTATGTTGTAATTCTTTCTCCATAACTAACGATTTATCAATGGATTAAATTCTTTTAATAAACTGGCTAAATGTTTTGTCGCATAAAATAATCTTGATTTTACTGTACCTTCATTTAAATCTAACATTTCAGCTATTTCTTTAATCGACAAACCATCTTCATGTCTTAATGAAAAAACTTCTCGATGTTTCAAATCTAATTGTTGCATAGAATCAATATAAGTCTTTTGAAAAATAGATTCATGTGTTTCTTTCAAAACATCATGAGATTCAGAAACAACTTGAACATGATCAATTCCATTGGAGGTATTTTTGCGGACTTCCTGTTTTTTATATTCATTTTTGCACATATTATTGGCAACAGAATACACCCATGTTTTAAAAGTTCTAGAAGCATCAAAAGATTCTGGCTTTTGGATAATTTTGGCAAACAAATCATGAACAAAGTCCTCTGCTTTTTCTTTATCTTTCCATAACATACGAAAAAAATAACGCATCAAAGCATTCGCATAACGTGTGTATAATTCGTCAAAAGCTTTCTTCTCTCCCTTAGAAATTGAAAGCATCAACTCTTCATCACTCCTACTTTTATATGACGTTTTGAAAAATAGCATTAATACTTTTTCTTGATTTTTTGAACTTGTTCATATTTTTTACATTGAACAGCAATTTTATCTATAATAGCATCTATTTCTACCACTTTTTTCTTTTCATTTTTCGACGCGTAAACATCTCTTAGTTGAAAAAGCATTAATAAATAATTAGACGATAATTGCTTCGCTTTTTCAGATGAAGGAGAACTTATCAACTTCTTTTCCAATACCGAATTCCAAATAAATTCATTTTTATAAAAATTATTTTCAGGAATAGAATGGAATTCAAAAATCAATCCGACAACAAACAAATTTGTTTGAATGGTCTGAAAATATTCTTTTGGAACTGTTAACGATATAGCAATTTTCTTAAATTCATTATTTTTACAAAATTCGGTTAAATAGGTTACATCTATATTTTTTTGAGCTGGCAAGGTAAAACCTAATTTAGTTAAATCATTCTTATACTTTTCACTCTGTAAAAAATCTAAATTTATTATTTTTACATCACTTCTTAAATTTTCATTTAATTGAAGATACATTGACGCATAAGAATCATCAAAGCCATGTGTAATTAAAACTCCATTTTCAGGAACAGAAAGCAATAAATCTTTGGCATAAACTATTGATTCTGAACTTAATTTATTATTCGCTATTAACTTATTTAAATTTACTAAAGTATTGCTTTTATCTTCACTCAACCAGTAGTAAGCTACTAATTGGGACAGTACTTCGGGATTATTTGGTTGAATTTCCTGAGCTTTAAAAAGATATTGATTCAATGCTAGATTGTAATTTCCTGACACATATTTATAAAAATTATATTCAAAAGATTCAGGTGCATTTTCCTCTAAATATTGAACAACTTCGTTCATCGATTGTTGATTTGCATCCGTGGGAGTTTTTTGAGTTCTTTGTATAGAAGATTGTGTTTTAGAAACATTAAATTCAATCGACTTTTTTTGAACATTTACACCTGTATCTTGAGTTGTAGCAGGTTCATTTTTCTTTTTAGAATAAGATTTTATTACTTTTTCTTCCGTTTTTTTATCCGATTCTTCCTTTCTAAAATTAGAATCCAATTGGATTTCTTCAACCGAATTGTAATTAATATTTGTATTTTGAACAGGCGCATTCTTTTCCACTTGACCACTTAAAGAAAACCAACTGAATAATAGATAAAATACGATTTTATGACGTAACATAGTCCTTGTTTTTTAGTGCTGTACAAATTAATTCTAAAAAAGTTCAAAAATTATAAATCTTTACCAAAACTATGAATATCATTGTGATTTTCTTCAATTTTATCTTTCACTTTTTTTATAGCTTGAGCAAGCATAAAGATATCTGGGCTAGCTTTTGTTCGAAGCCAAATCCAGCTATTATTTTCATCTTCAACTGCCATTGCTATATGAAATAATAATTCAAATTTATGTTTTTTTAACCAAGATTGAGCAGAAGAAATACCTTCAGCAGCATTGATCATAGCCATCAAATGCGGATAACCATTTTTCATCAACCAATCTCTTGCTTCATTATTTAATAAAATAGCTGAAGAAGCAATTACTAATTCGGGATAACCATTTGTATTCAACCAATGAATAACTTTTTCATTACCTTCAATTGCTTTTATCCAAGCTAAAATAATTTTCGGATGATAATCTAATGGTTTCAAAGCTGTTTTCACTACTTTTCCAGTCGTATTAGAAGTTTTTTTCTTTTTGTTAAACCAACTCATTTTAACTCATAAAATAAATATGAAACTAGAATTGCTGTAATAACTCCAACAATGTCAGCAATTATGCCACCTAAAGCTGCATATCGGGTATTTGTAACTTTTACAGAACCAAAATAAACAGCTAAAACATAAAAAGTCGTTTCTGTACTTCCTTGGAATGTTGCTGCAAGTTTTGAAACAAAAGTATCAACTGTTTTAACTCCGTTTGTATTGAATGTTTCCATCATTAATGAACGAGCCCCACTTCCAGAGAAAGGTTTCATGAATGCAACTGGCATTGCTTCAACAAATTCTGTATGAACAACCCCTATTAATATTAATAAATTTCGTAATCCATCCGTTAATACCTCCATTGCACCACATTCTCGAAATACAGCTATAGCGCAAAGCATACCAACTAAATACGGAATGATTCCGATTGCAACTCCAAACCCTTCTTTTGCTCCCTCTATAAAATTCTCATAAATATTAACTTTAGCTCTGATTGCTAACAATATAAATCCCGTAATTATTGTAAATAACGTTACATTACTTCCAACTGATGAAACAATTCCAACCATTTCTGGATGATAGTTAAGGTAAATAATTAAACTAATGATTCCTATAGTCAATGAACCAACATATAGTAAAATTGTTTTATTAAATAGATTGATTCGCTGCTTTATACCAACATAAATCAATGCTGCTAAAGTAGCAAAAAATGTAGATATTAATATTGGCAAAAATACTTCTGATGGAGAACTTGAACCAGCAGCTGCTCTTGCGGCTAAAATACTTACAGGAATAATAGTCAATCCAGATGCATTTAATACTAAAAACATTATTTGAGCATTTGTAGCTATATCTGGGTTCGGATTCAAAGTTTGTAATTCTTTCATTGCTTTTAACCCCATTGGAGTTGCGGAGTTATCTAAGCCTAACATATTTGCAGAAATATTCATCATCATCGAACCAATTGCAGGATGATCTTTAGGAACTTCTGGAAATATTTTGGAGAACAATGGGGAAACTAAACGTGTTAAATATCGAATTGCACCACCAGCCTCTCCGACCTTCATAAATCCTAACCAAAAACACAGAGCGCCCGTCAATCCAATTGATAAAGTGAAACCAGTAGTTGCTGCATCAAATAATGCCTTCATCATTTTTTCAAAGATTGTTACATCCTGCCAATGAATAAGTTTTTCCAATCCCATTAACATGGCAATTAGAAACATTCCAAAAAAAATTCTGTTTAATAACATTTTACTAAAATCGGAATTATTTCTTTGTATCTGATATCTTTAAAAACAAGATTTCAACAGTTTTATTAAAAAAAAATCCTCTCCGAATTAAGAGAGGATTTGAAACGTATTTTTCATTTAGTAAATCGAAGGGAATTCTTTCGGATTTACTTCCTGTACGATTGAATATGCTTTTTCAAAAATATCTTCCACACTTGGTTTAGAGAAATAATCCCCATCAGAACCATAAGCAGGTCGGTGATCTTTCGCCGACATTGTTTCTGGTGCTGAATCTAAAACTAAATAACCTTTTTGTTCTACTAAAATTTTATCTAGCATGTAACCTGTAGCTCCACTGCTAACATCTTCATCTACAATTAATAATCTACTTGTTTTTTCAAGTGATTGTTTAATTAAATGATTCACATCAAATGGTATTAATGTTTGGGCATCTATTAATTCAACGAAAATACCAACTTCTGCTAATTGTTTAACAGCAACTTCACATAAATTAAATGTCGAACCATAAGATACAAGAGTTAAATCTGAACCTTCTTTTACTATTTCAGGAATCCCTAAAGGAATTTTATATTCCCCAATATTTGTTGGAACAGGCTCTTTTGTTCGGTAACCATTCAATGGCTCTATAACTAGAGCTGTATCATCCGCCTCCATTAATGTATTATAGAATCCAGCCGCTTTAGTCATATTTCGCGGTGTGCAAACATAAACACCTCTTAAAGCATTCACAATTAATCCCATCGGACTACCAGAATGCCAAATACCTTCCAATCGATGGCCTCTTGTACTGATAATTAAAGGTGCTTTTTGTCCTCCTTTTGTACGATATTGGACTGTTGCCAAATCATCAGACATTACTTGCAAACCATATAATAAATAATCTAAATATTGAATCTCAGCAATTGGTCTTAATCCTCTCATTGCCATACCAATACCTTGACCAATAATCGTACATTCACGAATACCTGTATCTGTAATTCTTAATTCTCCAAATTGTTCTTGTAATCCTTCTAACGATTGATTAACTCCTCCTATTTTACCTGCATCTTCTCCAAAGATTAATGCTTGTGGATATTTTTCAAATAATTTTCGATAATTTTCTCTTAAAATGATACGACCGTCTTCCATCACTGGATTTGCTTCATAATTTGGTGCAACAGGAATTACCGACATTGCATTCGAAGAAGATTGAGAATATAAATGAGAGCCATATCTGTCTTTATTAACATTCATTTGTTGTTGAATCCAATTTGAAAGAGCTGTTCTAGCTGGAGAATTCTCTCCTCTAACCATTCTTAAAACTTTTCTTGACGTGTTCAAAATATCTTTACGAATTGGCTCCATTGCCTTTTCTAAAGACTCAATTTCTTTATTAATAAAAACTGCATTTCCACTTTCATTTGAAACAGCTTTCAATAAATCTAAAGCAGCATTTAAATCTATTTTAATTGAATCACTGAAAGCTTTCCATGCTGCATTCTTCTGATCTCTAACAATTGTTTTCGCTTCTTTAGAAATTGTTTCTAATTCCTCTTCATTAGCAAGCACCAAACCATCTGCATTAAAACTTAAAATCCATTCCTTAAATTTATGAATACAGTCAAATTCAACTTCCCATTTCAAACGTTCTTCTGATTTGTATCTTTCGTGAGAACCTGAAGTTGAATGACCTTGAGGTTGATTAACTTCTTTTACATGTACAAGCACTGGTACGTGTTGTTCACGAGCAACTCGAACTGCTTTTTCATACGTTTCGCATAAGTGAACATAATCCCAACCTTTCGTTACAAAAATTTCATAACCTGTTTTATCTTCTGTGCGTTGCATCCCTGCTAATGCCTCTGAAATACTATCTTTTGTAGTTTGATTATGTCGTGGGACAGAAATTCCATATCCGTCATCCCAAACAGACATAACCAATGGAACTTGCAATACGCCAGCAGCATAAATTGTTTCCCAAAACGGACCTTCAGAAGTTGAAGCATCGCCTATAGTACCAAAAGCAACTTCATTTCCACCATTTGTGAATTTTTTAAATTCTTCTAATTCACTTAATGTCGGGTGATTTCTATAAATTTTAGAAGCTTGAGCTAATCCCAAAAGGCGAGGCATTTGACCAGCAGTTGGCGAAATATCTGCAGAACTATTTTTTTGTTCCATCAAATTTTTCCAGTCGCCATTTTCATCCAAATTTCGAGTTGCATAATGCCCTCCCATCTGTCTTCCTGCTGAAAGAGGTTCGTGATTTACATCTGTATGTGCATATAATCCAGCAAAATATTGTTGTATCGTAAGTTGATCAATAGCCAACATTAAGGTTTGATCTCTGTAATATCCAGAACGAAAATCCCCATTTTGAAATTGTTTAGCTAAAGCAATTTGAGCTAATTCTTTACCATCTCCAAAAATTCCGAATTTTGCTTTTCCGGTCAAAACCTCTCTTCTACCTAATAGTGAAGCTTCTCTAGAAACACAAGCTAATTTATAATCTGCTAAAACTTGTTGTTTAAATGTTTCAAAATCAACAGATGTTTCTAATTCTTTAACGGTTTGTTTTGCCATAGTGTATTTTATAAGACGTGCAAATATAAGAAAAATCCCTCAAAAAAGAAAGCCTATAAACTAGCTAGAATAGAATATTTTACCACTATCTGTTAGAACAATTCTACCTTTAATTATTTTGTCTAAAATTATTTTGCTGGCTTCACTTCCCAAACTTTTAAAAACTGCCCAACGGCCATATTTTGTGCACGTTGTTTTGCCAATAAAGCCTTTTCTCCTCGAAACAATGAATCAACAGTTGCAAACCACAATTCTAGCCAATGCGTAAAATGTTCTTGTCCAATAGAATAATCTAATTTCTTATCTACATTTTGATGCGCCAAAACTGGATTACCTTTAAAATCAAGAGTTCCAAATAAATGTGTTCCCCAAAAATCAGTTAATTTTTCAATATGAGATTCCCATTTATCATCTGGTATAATTCTAAGAAAAATTGGACCTAACATCTCGTCTAATTTAATGACATCATAAAATGTAGATACCAAAAACTTTAAATCTGCTCTCGTTAATATGTCTGTTAATTTACTCTCTGCTTCCATTTTATTTTAGTTTTGATAAATTTAACAAACAAAGTAAAACATGTTTTTTGGGTTTTATTATGATTGAAGTCATAATAAATTTAACTAAGAATTATCGATATTTGGCGCATTAAAAAAACTATATTCATGGACATATTAAAGGAATTAGAAAAGAAATACTCTTCTACCAACCAATCAATGGACACCTATTTACAGGGATTACTACACGCCAAACCAATTACTTATTGGGATTATATTGATACTGATGTACTTTTAAATTTACAAAAACCAAGAACAAATTTTCCTGACGAAATGGTCTTTATTATGTACCATCAAGTCAATGAAATCTTATTTAAAATGATTTTATGGGAAATGGAACAAGTTCATAATACTGAATCAATTACCCCTGATTTTTTCACTGAAAAATTAAGACGGATTAGTCGATATTTTGACATGTTATCTGAATCATTTAATGTCATGACTAATGGTATGGAAATCTCTCAATACATGCAATTTAGAAATTCTTTAACTCCAGCAAGTGGTTTTCAGAGTGCACAATACCGGCTTATAGAATTTGGTTCAACAGAATTAATCAATCTAATTGATTTTAGATTCAGAGCTACAATAGATAGAAACACACCTTTCGAACATGCTTTCGAACATTTGTATTGGCAAGCAGCTGGTAAAGATCATAAAACGGGAACAAAATCTGTACTAATTCAAGAATTTGAGAAAAAATACAAAACCGAGTTTATTAATTATATGCAAAAAGTTAATACAACAAATCTCTATACCAAATATAAGGCATTGCCGGAAAATATCAAAAGCAACCCAGAATTAATCGCCGCATTACGTCATTATGATTACACTGTAAATGTAACTTGGGTAATGTGTCATTATAAAACAGCAGAAAAATATTTAGAAAGCGGTCCTAAAAAAGCAGAAGCAACGGGTGGAAGTGAATGGAAAAAATACATGCATCCTAAATATCAACGTAGAATTTTCTTTCCTGAAGTATGGTCTGAAGATGAATTGAAAAACTGGGGTGAAAACATTTAATTAAACAAAAAAAACACCAAAAGGCGTCTTTGCTTGTCAAAGATGTCTTTTTTTAGAAAAAATCTAATTTTATTGAATATAAGTTCCAAAAGAATGAATTCGGTTTAACCAATATTCTGATTTCTCTAAATCTGTAATAATCACACCTTTTGAAGAGCTTGCATGTATCATTACTAAAGGCTCTCCTTTTTCAGAAATAATCATTCCAACATGTGAAATACCAGATCCATTATCAAAAAAAACTAAATCTCCTTTTTGTGCATTTTTCCTTTTAACTTCTACACACTCTTTTTGCATGTCAACCGCCCTTCGCTGAGTCTGTATTTTAAACTCTTTTAAAACAAACCCTGTGTAACCGCTACAATCAAAACCTTTAGGATTTGTTCCTGCCCATAAATAAGGAGCTCCAATATATTGCTTAGCATAATTTACAATATCTTCCCGCAACACACCTGTTAATGGTGACTCTTTGGCTGCAATTTCATTAATTTCGCCTTCAGAATCTGCTGTTGGTATAAAACTAAATAAATCCCTCATGATTAACTGAAGTAACTCTAAATCAGCTTTTCTATCTTCTTTTTTTAATTGCTCAATCCAAGCAAGTAAATCACTTTTTAAAAATACAATTTCACTTTGATGAGCAGTAAATATTTTTTTGCCATCATTTGATTTTTTAACTAAAATAAATAATTCTTTTGCCTCTTTTAAAGCATCGGGGTGTTTTTTAAAATACAATTCATTTTGACACAATTGAAACAAACTGATACTTTTATAAAAAGTCGGAATCATTGAATAATCATAATCTGGAACATTTAATAAATTGTTTGCTTTTCGAAAAACTAATTTATAATGTTGTTGCGCATACAACATCTCCATTTTATCGAATACAGGTATTTGCCCAAATCCATTTATCGAAAATAGAACAACACAGATTAAAATAATTTGTTTACAATTTTTCATTTAACTGATTCTAGTACGAAGAACGGAAAAAATACAAATCATATTTTCAAAATCCTTTTTTTCATTTAACAGTGAATTGTTTATTCATTTTTAACAGAATTCAACTTCGATAACCTAGAAATTAATTTAAAGACATAGTAGCGATTCAGTATTAATACTTATATTTATGTAATAATTCGAATAAACACAAAATAAATGAAATATATATTAACATCTATCTTTGTCATTGTCAGCATTACTATAACATTGGCTCAAAGTAATCCTGCTACAGTCTCTACAAATCAAAAATTCAATGAAGTATTAATGTATATAAATAAATTATATGTTGATTCTGTAAATGACAAACAACTAACTGATGCTGCAATTGTTGCCATGTTAGAAAAGCTAGATCCACACAGTGTTTATATTTCAAAAGAAGAAGTTGATGATGCTAATATGCAAATTGAAGGAAGTTTTGTCGGAATTGGAATTCGTTTTCAAATATTAAAAGACACATTGATGGTAGTCGCAACAATTCCTGGTGGTCCTTCTGAAAAGTTAGGAATTCTGGCAGGAGATAAAATTGTTAAGGTTGAAGATAAAAACATTGCAGGAATAGGCTTAAAAACAGCTCAAGTTAGAGAACATTTATTGGGTGAATTAGGTTCAAAAGTAAGAATCGAAGTCATTCGTAAAAACGCCCAAAAACCATTAAATTATCTAATTACCAGAGATAAAATTCCTTTAAATTCTGTAGATTGTTATTACATGGTTACTCCCGAAACAGGTTATATTAAATTGAATAGTTTTTCAAGATCGACTGTGGATGAAATTCATAAAAGCATCAAAGAATTAAAAAATAAAGGTATGAAAAACCTTATATTCGATTTACAAGGGAACGGTGGCGGTTTGTTGTATGCAGCACAAAAAGTAGCCGATGAATTTTTAAATGGTGATAAATTAATTGTTTATTCAGAAGGGAGATCACAACCTAGAACTGATTATAAATCAGGAGAAAAAGGAAATTGGGAAAAGGGAACTTTAATTATTTTAACCGATGAGTATTCTGCTTCAGCAAGTGAAATTGTTTCAGGTGCGATTCAAGACTGGGATCGAGGATTAATCATCGGAAGAAGAACGTATGGCAAAGGATTAGTTCAAAGACCAATCGATTTAACAGATGGTTCACAAATGCGATTAACCATTGCAAGATACTACACGCCAGCAGGACGATTTATTCAAAAACCTTATGATGATGTTGATGAATATAGGAAAGATTTAAGTAATCGCTATAAAAATGGTGAATTTCAGCATGCTGATTCAATTCATTTACCCGATTCATTAAAACATCTGACTTTATTGACAAAACGTACCGTATATAACGGTGGAGGAATTATGCCTGATGTATTTGTACCGTTAGACACCATGGAAATTACCGATTATTATAGAGATTTAGTTCAAGGCGGACATATTAATTCTTTTTCGCTAACGTATGTTAATGAAAATAGAGACGCAATTTTAAAACAATATCCAACATTTGCTGAGTTCAAATTAAAATTTACAAATGATGAAAAATTTATGAAATCATTTTTTGATTATGTTCAAAAAGAAGATGTAAAATTAGAATATAATGATAAAGAGTATAAAATAAGTGAAAAATTAATTCAATTAAGACTGAAAGCATATTTAGCTCAAGATATTTGGGGATATAATGAATTTTATGAAATCTACAATGATACAAACGAAGCTTTAATAAAAGCATTGGAAGTATTAAAAAATAATCAATATGAAAAAATGAATTTAGATAATGGCAAAAATTAATTTCTATAATTATTTTTGCATAGAATAATATTAAAACAATGAAAAAAACAGTTTATATCATTTCAAGTTTTCTTCTTATAACAGCATGTATTGAATCTAAAAAAGAGGAAGGGAATTCATATTCTTCAATCGCTGCAGGAGGAGAAAGTGAAAAAGAATTGCAAGAAAATTTGAAAGAATTTGAAAAAGAAGAATCTAAAAGATTAAAAGCAGAAGAAGCAAATAAAACAACATTGTCCTTTGATAAAATTGTTCATGATTATGGAAATGTGAAACCAGACTCAGATAATTCAACATATTTTACAATTACAAATACAGGAAAAAAGCCTCTAATTATAGAAAATGTAGAAGCTAGTTGTGGATGTACAACACCTGAAAAACCAGAGCATCCAATATTACCAGGTAAAAGTGACAGAATGAAAGTCTCATTTCACCCAAAACCAGGTCAAATGAATGAAATAGAAAAGAAAGTAACTGTTACGGCAAATACAAATCCAAGATTATCAATTTTAACAATTAAGGCGTTTGTGAAATAGCTATTAAATATGCTTACTAAGATGTTAAATTATCAAGGTTGGGGAAATCCAACCTTTTTTATGCTAAAAATTTAAATTTTCTCTTACATAATTTGAAACAAATTTTATTAAGATAATCATTGAAATCTACACTCAACTTAAACTTAATTATTGTTGTAAAATATATAAAAGTAACGATAAACGAATTTATACCAATTATTATAATTTTATTAAAATGAAATTCTGGTAATAAATTAAAACCTATTATTATTCCAAAAAACAATAATATAATATAAAATTGATTTATTTCAAACGGATGTAATTTATACCATTTCCATAAATAATATAATCTTCCTACATTATATACAATTATGGCAAAAGAAGTTGATACAGCTGCTCCATTTATCCCATAAGTCGGTATTAGATATAAATTTAATACGTAAACTGTTACCAATAAAAAACCTGTAAAAATAATATCAAATTTATATTTCTTAGATGTAATAAAAATTATACCATTCAGCCCAAAGTAAATATCTATTAATTTCCCAATCATAAAGATTAGAAAAGTATAAATTCCAACTTGAAAATCTTTAGGTAAAAACATAAAAATCTGGTCTATACTTAACCAAACAATTAAAAACGTATATAAAGAAATAATCAAAGAAATCGAACTTACTTTTTGGTATAATTCATTCATTTTAAACATATCACGATCTTTCCAATATTTAGCTACTAAACTCGTTCCTACTCTAAAAATGGAGCGATTTGGTATTTGCATTGCGCTAATTAAATACAAAATCGTTGAATAAATCCCAGTTTCTTTCAAGCCTAAAAAACTAGCAATCATCATCGCATCCATCGTTATTACAACCATAGCTCCGATTGAATTGAAGTAACTAAAAATACTATATGAAAAAAGAATTTTTTTAAATTTCTTAGATATTTTACCTGATGATTTTGAAAAAACAAGCTCTTTAGTTTTAATTAAAACAAAAATTAAAATTAAAGATGGCAAAAAATAAGATAAGGCAAACAATACTACAAAAAAATCAAATGAAATAAACTTAAATCCAAACAAAAGAAGAATTATTGTCACACTAAATCTATGAAAAAACTCATTGGCAATTACAGATATAGAATTTTTATTTAAACCTCTTAGAAACATATCTGAGATTAAATAAATCACATTACCTATTCCGATAGGAATTATCCAATAATAATAATCTACAAATAGTTTAGATTTTTCAGAATACAATATTACTATTTGATTTTGAATAAGATAAGAGACTATTGAAAATAAAATCGAACTTAAAAAAACAATTTTAAATACACCTTTTAAAAAGCCAAAATGACCTTTTTTATCATCCCTAAAAAAAGGGAAAAATCGCCAAACAGTATTAATTAATCCTACATTAGATAATTGTCCAAATAATAAACCTACAGATAATATCAAATTCACTAATCCAATTTGCTCTGTCGAAAGAAAAATTATAAATAGGAATCCCTTATTAATGTATCCCACAATCAAGCCGACATAAGAAATAATTGTAGTAATTAATGCTTCTTTTTGAACTATACCCATTAAAAGAGATTTTACACAAAAATATAAGTTTATTTGTTTTACAAACTATTCTAATTAAAAATAGAATGTTTCTTTATTAATTCCGATTAATTTTTGGAATATAAAATGATTCAAGTAATATAATGAACTCAAACAAATTCATCTTCTAAAAGAAACCATTGTCTATTCTTACATTTTTTTTAAATTTGTGTAATTACATGATTTAAATATTGAAATAGAAAATTTAATGCTTGAAAAAAAAAATGAAGAAAATATCGAATTTACTCTTTCATTAATAGAATTAGATTTTCATTTTGATTCTTTGGATGGCCTAATCAAAATTTTTGAGAATACATCAATTATTGTCCATGTATTTACCACGACAAAAAATATCAAATTATTGAGTGGAATTCAATATAGTTCAAATATTATTTTTCATCCTTATAAAAGTTTTTCAAAGTTTTTATTCTTGAAAAAGAATAAAAAAATAATAAATGACAGTAAATTTATTTTTATTAATACAATTGGTTCTGATTTTGGATCTTATTTAGCAATAAAAAAATCTAAAAAAATAATATTAAGAATTCATAACATTAATAAACAATTTAATCCAAATAAATCAATTGTTTTCCCTAATTCAATCTTCAGTTTATGGAAATTTACTTCTTACTTTTTTAGGCAAATAATTTTTAAAGCATATCCTATTTTTAGAAGAATTATTAATTCAAGAGTAAATTATTTTGTTTTTCCTGATAATGGATTAAAAGATTATGCTTTAGAGCAACAATATATTTCTCCGTCAAAAGTTATCAATTCAATACCTTTAAAAATATTTAACTCATCACCCATACCTAACGAATATACAAATATTCTTCAAATAACAATAATTGGTGCAACTGATGAAAACAGAAGGAATTATACACCAATAATTGAAGCTCTTAACAATATTTATTCTGATGATAAAACTCAAATAAAAATAAAATTGATTTTACTAGGAAAAACAGATAGCGAATTTGGTAAAAAGATTATCTCAAGCTTAATAGCCATTAATAATTCAAATTTTTCTTTTAAATCATTTTCTACGAATGTAGATGAAGCTGAATTTATTAAGTACATGAATAATTCACATTTAATTATTAGTCCAATTATTCAATTTGCAAAAAATGAAATTTATCGTGAGATATATGGCAAAACCAAGACTACTGGTAGTGTATTGGACTTTATTAAATTTGGAATAACAACACTTATTCCTGATTATTATACTGCACCAAAAGAAATGGAAAAATATATGATTAAATATTCTGATGGAAAGTCTCTTGCAAATCAAATCTTTCAATTTTACAATAACCCATCAGAATTGAATCAATTAAACCATAATGCAAAATCTTTTGTTTCAAAAACTTACAACAAAGAAGAAGTTTTAAATCAATGTTTAGAATTAATAAAATTTATTTCAAAAAATTAAATGTTAAAAAATACAAAATATAATCTATATCAGTTAATTGGATTATTATTCCCCTCTTTTTTCAAAAAAAGAGCATTTTCAAATTTACAAAGTAAATTACAAAAAGGAAGTATTTCTCTGCCTCCTGAACATGAATTATTAATTTTACAATACTTGATAAATCCAAAAACAACGATAATTGATATCGGAGCAAATAATGGGCTTTATTGCTATTATTTTCAAGAAATATTAAAGTGCAAAGAAATCCATGCATTTGAGCCGATACCTTCTTTATTCAATAAATTAAATCGTTGGTTTAAAAATATTTACTTATATAAAATTGCTATTAGTGATGAGAAAAAAATCACAAAATTAAAAATACCTTATATCAATTCCGTTAAGTATGAAACTAGAGCAAAACTTGATGATTTAATTGAAGAAGGAGAAAATAAATGCAAGGAAATTGTTATTCAAACAAATACCTTAGATAATATTTTTGATAATCACAATTCAAAAATTGGTTTTATAAAAATTGATATTGAAGGACATGAACTTAATGCTATTTTAGGTGCAAAAAAGTTGCTTTTAAAACATGCTCCAATATTAATGATTGAAATTGAAAAAAGACATCATTCTGAAAATTTTGAAAAAACAATAAATTTAATTTGTCAAATAGGCTATGAATGTTATTTTTTTAATTTAATACTCAAACAATTAATACCATTTTCAGAATACAATGTCGAAATATACCAAAACAATAATTCTACGAATACATATTATATTAATAATTTCTTTTTTATACCTAAAAACACAATATCCATAGATCAATTAAATACAATTATTCAAAACGCTATATGAAAAAAGTAATCATAAAAATTTTAAAGACAATATTTGATAATCAATTTGGGCAACGCTTATTACAAAAAATACATTTATTAGTTTTGTACCTTCAAAATTATGGTATGTCAGGTGAATGTGATTCAAGTGGCGAAATTAATGTAATAAAAAAAATAGCAAAAAAACTAAGTACTGTAAATAACCCTACCATTTTTGATGTAGGTGCTAATATTGGAAAATATATATTATTCTTAGATAAATACATGATCAATTCCTATAATAGTTATTGTTTTGAACCTTCAACTTTAACTTTCAAAGAATTAATGAAAAATACATCAAAAATCCAAAATATTAATCTAATAAATAAAGGTTTAGGTGATTCAAATGAAACATTAACACTTTATTCAAACTCAATCACAAACACACAATCATCTGTTTTAAAACGTGACATGTCGCATTGGAGTGAAGATTATAATTTAACCAATGAAGAATCAGTTAATATTACAACATTAGACAATTTTTGTTTCGAAAATAACATTGATTACATCGATTTTTTAAAAGTTGATGTTGAGGGATATGAAATAAAAATGTTTGCCGGATCAAAATATTTTTTAGAAAACAAAAAAATAGGAATTATTCAATTTGAATTAGGAGTAGCTTCAGTTGATGGTAAATATTTTTTTAAGGATGTTTTTCAGCTTCTACATGAAAATTATAAAATCTATAGGATTACAAACAAAAATTTATTTGAAATAAAAAATTATAGTGAACAATTTGAAATCTTTTTGACCACAAATTATTTAGCTGTATTAAAAAATATAAATCTTTAGGAGTATTTATAATCATTAACTATCATACTAAAATAATACCCAAAAGATTTCTTTTTATTTTTTTTTTGCGATAGGTATCCGTGGACTGTATGGATCTAATGCGTATTAGCCCGTTATTGCCTCGCTGCAATAGCGCGTTTAATATAAACAAAAATAAAGTTGTGGTTGATTGTAAACCAGATTCAATTTTTATCACGGTTCCTTCTTCATCATAATATTCTCGAAACGGTAAGAAAATTGAAATTAAAGAAATTAAAAAAACTAATAAAACATAAAGTCTTACTTTGTTTTTTTACATGCAAGTTTTTATACTTCAATATTAGATTCATACATTATTTAATATTGTTCGTCTAATGCCCTATAACTTTTCCTACCCCCTACGGTTTCTTTTCATTAACTAGCTTTTAGCTTTAATTGTCTTTTTCATATTTAACAACACAAATAGCGTAGAAATAAGCAAAATCAAACTTGCAATAATTGAATACAAATTAGCCTTATGATACTTTGGTAAATCAAAAACAAATTCAATTTTATGTTTTCCTGATTTCAGCTCTAAACCTCTTAACAAATAATCAACTTTTCTAATTTCGGTTTCTTTTCCATCTACAAATGCTTTCCACCCATTCCTATAATAAATTTCTGAAAATACTGCCATCTGATTTCCTTTACATTCAGCAGTATAAACTAATTTATTTGGTAAATATGAATTCAATTTTATTAACCCTTCAGCAGTAAAAGACTTACTTGCTATTTTTGAAGCTTCTTCTTTCACCATTATGGCTTCATTTTGAGGATCAAAATCACTCAGCAACTCTATACTTACAAATGATTGAAAAGAAGAAGCTGTATCAACTAATTGAGTCGATTTTGGAATCAAATTAGTTGAACCATTTGCATCCATTACAAATAAAGCTTGCATTCCTTTTGTAAGTCCATTAGATAAAGGAATAGACATCGTATCTTTTCCGTCGATTAAATATTGTATTTTTTCACTCCCGTGAACTTTTGCTTCTGAAACAATTTTCCCATTTACAAAAAATGTCCCTTTTCCTATATTTTTAATCTCTAGAATTTTTCCTAATGCTAAAATTTCAGCATTAACAGTTGGAACAGATTTAATTTTCTTGACAAACCAAGCATTTCCTAATGCCGTTGGATTTAAATTCATTTTTTCACCTTGAATAATATACTTAACATTTAGCATGTCAATAACTTTATTATTCGTTTTTGATAAATGAAAATTAAATAAATTTTGAATATTATTCAATTTTGCCCCATGGTATCCCCCTAATGATTTATGAAAATAAGAAGCCCTTGTTGAACTCCAAAAACCATCATAATCCATTACTCTATAATCTGTAGCAAAATTAAGTGCACTAAACTTATATGCATCTATGACCCTTGCTCTATAAGAACCTGAATACCCTAATTCATCAGCTTTTTGCTTACCTTCAGCCTCTCCTTTTGCTACCAATTTTGCAATGGAAGGGTTTCTAATTTCGTTTTCCAAAATTGCTAAATCACCTGCATTGGTTGAAATTGGAAATAATTTATTTTCTTTAGCGGTCCAAAATTTATATTCTCCTCGATCATCAGTATCTGAATTTAAATAATTTCTATCAACTGGAATTAAATCCATTAATATCAAAATTCCTAAACCTGCAACAATATACAAACTTGAGATCGAAGTATAATAAATTAACAACAGCAACCCAATCGTTAAAATTGTAAACAAAATCGATCGGTTCATTGATGAACTAAAAATTAGATTTCTAGCTTCACGCATGGAATCAAATTGCTTATTTGTCGTTTCAATTTGTCCTTCGATTACTTGATTTACTTGTTCAACATTATTAATATCAATTCCGTATTGTTTTAATTGTTCCGGATCTGTTGATAATATTTGTTTTTCAATTTCAGGTCTAATACTTGCCAAACGATCTTTTTCAGCTTGTGTTGCAAAACCATCATTTAGACCAGCAAATTTTACAATAATTAAAAACAATAAAAATACTCCTGAAGTAACTAAAAAAGGTTTTTTATGAACTTTAATTTCTTCTCTGTTAAGAATTATTTTATTTAATAAAAGTACCATGATAATTGGAATACACAATTCCACAACTACTAATATTATGGTTACTGTTCGAAATTTATTATATCCTGGAATATAGTCAATAAAAAAGTCTGTTAAACCCATATAATTTTTACCCCAAGAAAGTAATAAAGCCAATATAGAAGCACCTAAATAAATCCATTTTGAGCGATCTTTAATAATCACCATCCCTAATAATGCTAAGAAAACAACGACAACTCCTAGATAAACAGGACCAGAAGTCATAGGCTGATCTCCCCAATAAACAGCGTAAGGAGCTTCTAACGAATTTTTAATATCTTCAGGGTCTAAATCTGAATTTTCAATTAATTCTACAAAATTTGATTGCCCCAAACCGACAGTAGCTGAGCCTTTAACATAAGGAGATAGTAATGTAAAAGACTCTCCTTTTCCATAACTCCAGTTTGTAATATAATCTTTATCTAATCCTTCTGATTTAATTTTTGCTTTTCCTTCTGGAGTAATCGTTACATCGTTTCCTCCCCGAATTGTTTCTTTAGCGTATTCATTTGTTAATGAAATATTTCCATAATTAGCTAATAAGGCAATTAAATAAGCAACCATTACAGCTCCACTGGAATACATGAAATTTTTTATTTTTTTATTTTTTATGGCTTCAATCAAAAAGTAAATCCCTAAGAATAATAATAAAATACCGAAATAATAAGTAACTTGTAAATGATTACTTGCTAATTCTAGTGCCATAAAAAAGGCTGAAAGAATTGCCCCCCATTTCCAATTTGTTTTATAAGCATAAATAAAGGCCCCAATTACGGGAGCAATTAATGCAACTGTCATCGCTTTTGAATTGTGTCCAGCTTGTAAAACAATAATTTCATAAGAAGAAAAAGCAAATGCAAAAGCACCTATAACACCAACTAGAGGTTTTAATTTTAAAAATCTAGAAAATAAATAAAAGCCAATTAAATGCATAAAAAATATACCTGTTGGCACTCCTAAAAGTAAATACACACAAGTAATAATATTTTGAAAAATATTCCCATCATACAACATCGAAATTTGAGTTGTTGGCATTCCTCCAAACATTGAATTCGTCCACAATGGTTCTTTATTAAATTTTTCTCGATACATCATGGTTTCATGTGCCATTCCAACATGTTGTTCTATATCATGTTGTTTCAATCCATAACCCTGAAATTCAGGTGAAAAATAAACAAACGTCACTATAAAAAACAGTGCTATAACAGCAAAATGCATCCAATTTTTTATGAAAAAATTTTTCATTGTTTTGTCAATTAATTATTTATAAGGTTGTGAAGATAGTAAATTAGTTTTAGGTAATATATATTCTTTTAGATTTAGTCAATCTCTTCAAAATCGACATCTTCAACACCATTTTTTGCATGTTGGTTTGATTTAGTTTTTGAATTAGAAATAACGGATGTTTTTCCAAAAGATTTAAAAACACGTTCTTTTTCTTTTGAGTATTTTCTTTGCCTTTCACTCAAAGATCTTTCTTCTTCCATATTTCTTTTGGCTACTGCCAATTGCCCTAAAAATCTTAGAAGCACAAATGCTCCTAAGATCATTAAAACAATTTTTATAACTCCATTTATGCTCGCTTGAACAATCATTATTTAGATAAATGCATGTTTCTTTCAGAATAAATCTTTGTAAAGAATGGATCCTTCAAATTTTTAATAAAGCGAATTCCTTCTCCTGTTGACTTCATTTCAGGACCTAATTCTTTTTTTACATCTGGAAATTTCTCATAAGAGAAAACAGGTATTTTTACCGCATATCCTTCTTTTTTAGGATTAAAATTAAAATCTTTAACTTTTGCTCCCAACATTACTTTCGTAGCATAATTCACATAAGGTTCATCATAGGCTTTTGCAATAAATGGAACCGTTCTTGAAGCTCTTGGATTTGCCTCAATAACATATACTTTATCATCTTTAATTGCAAATTGAATATTTATCAAACCTACTGTTTTTAATTCGACAGCTATTTTTCTAGTAATATCCTCAATTTGTGTCATCACAAAATCACCTAAATTATATGGAGGTAAAACCGCATAAGAATCTCCTGAGTGAATTCCTGCTGGCTCTATATGTTGCATTATTCCAATAATATAAACATCTTCTCCATCACAAATTGCATAAGTCCAATTCTTCTTTATTTATTACGATTTTCATTTTTTGTCCTCCTAACACATAAGAAGGGCGAACTAATAAGGGAAAACCTAAAACATCTGCTAATTCCAATGCTTGTTCCGCACTTTCAACTACACCATACTTAGGGAAAGGAATATTATTTTTCTCTAATAACTTAGAAAAACGTCCTCTATCTTCCGCTAAATCTAAAGCTTCATAGCTCGTTCCGATAATTTTTATTCCAAACCGTTCTAATTTTTCAGCTAATTTCAAAGCCGTTTGACCACCTAATTGAACAATTACTCCTTCTGGCTTTTCATGTCGAATAATATCATAAATATGTTCCCAAAAAACAGGTTCAAAATACAATTTATCTGCAGTATCAAAATCGGTCGAAACGGTTTCAGGATTACAATTAATCATAATTGTTTCATATCCCATTTCTTTAGCTGCCAAAACTCCATGAACACATGAATAATCAAATTCAATTCCTTGTCCAATTCTGTTTGGTCCTGAGCCTAGAACGACAACTTTTTTCTTTTCTGTTACAACACTTTCATTTGCATATTCAAAGGTTGAATAATAATAGTCAATTTTTCGTTCCAATTTAATTAAATCTTCAATTTGTTTTAAAAACCAAATATCAATCTTCGTTTTCTCAACAATTGTTTTAAATGGAATTCCTAATTTTATTGCATCGTAAATATGAAATAAGCGATTCCAACTTGGATGTTCTAAACTGTGAAGAATATCGTTTTGACTTGTCATTTCTTTCCCGTCTGCACCCAAACCATTTCTTCCAATTTCTAACGATTGACAAGCTTTTTGTAATGCTTCTTGAAAAGTTCTTCCTATCGCCATCACTTCTCCAACAGACTTCATTTGAAGGCCTAGTTCACGATTAGTTCCTGGAAATTTATTAAAATTCCAACGAGGTATTTTTACAATTACATAATCCAACGTTGGTTCAAATAACGCTGATGTTGTTTTTGTAATTTGATTTTTTAATTCATCTAAATTATATCCAATCGCTAATTTTGAAGCAATTTTTGCTATCGGGTAACCTGTTGCTTTAGATGCAAGAGCTGATGAGCGAGAAACTCTAGGGTTAATTTCAATTGCAATAATATCTTCTTTTTCATCTGGAGATACTGCAAACTGAACATTACATCCTCCTGCAAAATTTCCAATTGAACGCATCATTTTTATAGACATATCACGCATACGTTGGAAAGTTGTATCCGATAAAGTCATAGCGGGTGCAACTGTAATAGAATCTCCAGTGTGAATTCCGATTGGATCAAAATTCTCAATTGAACAAATAATGACAACATTATCATTCCCATCTCTTAATAACTCTAACTCATATTCTTTCCAGCCCATCAAAGCTTTATCAATCATCACTTCATGAATTGGTGATAATTGTAAACCTCTTTCCAATAAGCCATCAAACTCTTCAGGATCATGAACAATTGATGCTCCCGCCCCACCTAAAGTATAAGAAGGTCGAATACATAACGGAAAACCGAATTCCTGAGCAATTTCTTTTCCTTCTAAAAAAGACTTCGCTGTAGTTTGGGGAGCCATGGGTACTCCAATTTCATACATTAAATTTCTAAAAGCCTCTCTATTTTCAGTAATTTCAATTGCTGCAATATCCACACCGATCATTTCTACTCCATACTGCTCCCAAATTCCCATTTCCTCACATTTGATTGCTAAATTCAATGCTGTTTGGCCTCCCATTGTTGGTAAAACAGCATCAATTTTATGATTTTCAAGGATTTGAACAATGCTTTCTGGTTCTAGCGGTTGTAAATAGATATTATCCGCTACAACTTTATCTGTCATGATAGTTGCAGGATTTGAGTTAATTAATGTTACCTCAATACCTTCTTCTCTAAGTGATCTTGCTGCTTGAGATCCTGAATAATCGAACTCACATGCTTGACCGATTACAATCGGACCGCTCCCTATTATTAGAACGGATTTAATAGAATTTTTTTTGGGCATTCTTCAACGCAATTTTATAACGATTCAATTGAAAAAATAGTTTTCAAATTGACGACAAAAATAATTAAAAGGATTAAGTACACCATTAAAAAAGTTATCTAATTTCAATTATTTTTCAAAAAGACTTTTAAAACCACCTTTAAATGAAGAAAATTAGTGGAATAATTCACTAATTTCAGTTGTCATTTATACAAGATCATTAAATTTGTAATTCAAAAATTGAAATTCTATGCAAACAATATTAAGTCAACTAGAAATTGAACGTAAAATCACAAGATTAGCTCATCAGATTTTAGAAAACACTTTTGAAGAACCCGTATTATTCATAGCTGGTATATGTGGAAATGGAATTCAAATCGCTCATAAATTAGAAGAAATAATAAAGCAAAATTCAACGCAAGAAATTTTCGTTTTTGAAATTCTTATTGATAAAGATGAACCTTGGTCTGAAAAAATAAAATTATCAATTCCTGAAGAAAAATTAAAAAATGGATATATTTTACTCGTTGATGATGTTTTAAACTCAGGAAAAACTATGCAATATGCATTAGTGAAATTATTAGAACAACCTACCAAAGCTATTAAAACGGTTGCTTTAGTGGATCGAACACATAGAAGATACCCTATTAAAGCAGATTTTGCTGGAATTAGTCTTTCAACAACCTTAAAAGAAAGAGTCGAGATTGAAATGAATGAATTAAATTGTTATGCTTATTTAGTTTAAAATGTTGCTATGAAAAAAATTACTGAATCTGCATCAAATTACAATTCATTAGAAAAAATGTCAACTATAGAATTGTTAACAAATATAAATAACGAAGATAAAACTGTTCCGCTAGCTATTGAAAAAGAATTAATTGCAATTGAAAATTTTGTAAATGCCTGTTATTTAAAAATGAAAACTGGAGGTCGATTATTCTATATAGGTGCGGGTACCAGTGGACGATTAGGAATTGTTGATGCAAGCGAGTGTCCCCCTACTTTTGGTGTTTCTCATGGAATTGTTATTGGAATAATAGCAGGTGGGGATACCGCCATAAGAAAAGCTGTAGAATTTGCTGAAGATGATTTAGAACAAGGCTGGAAAGATTTAATGGCGTATAACATCAATTCAAATGACACATTAATTGGAATTGCTGCCTCAGGATCAACATCTTATGTTATCGGTGCTTTAAACATGGCTAAAGAAAACCAAATCTTAACAAGTAGCATATCTTGTAATCCGGATAGTCCTATTTCTAAAATCGTTGATTACCCTATTTCACCTATTGTTGGTCCAGAATTTGTAACTGGAAGTACGAGGATGAAATCAGGAACAGCACAAAAACTTGTTTTAAATATGATTTCTACTTCATTAATGATTAAATTGGGACATGTAAAAGGGAATCGAATGGTTGATATGCAATTAAGTAATAATAAATTGATAGACCGTGGAGTAAAAATGGTTCAAGAAGCATTAAATATTTCTTATTCAGAAGCAGAAAAATTATTAACTGAAAAAGGATCGGTTAGAGCTGCTATCGATTTTTACGAGAATAATAAATAATTCATTTCTTTATCCATCCGTAAACATGTGTATATATAAAGTTTGAAGGGTTTATTATTCTATTATTTTCATTACTTGGCTCACCACATAATAATACAAATTGCCATCCTTTTTCTGTTGCTAATATTCGATAAGGTGTTCCTTTTATGTATTTTGAAATTATATTTTGTTCAGAATATCTTGATGCTTTTTCAATAATTTTTTCAGCCGACCATCTCACTTCCACATCTTTTAAAAGATAAGAATAGTTGGAAGAATAATTCACCTTTTTAGGAAATAATTTTGTTGCCATTTCATCAGGCCTAGCAATGAAAAATCTTTTTCGTAAATTAATTTTTCCATTTAATAACCGAATGGATTCAATATTGTGACTCATATTTGAACAACATGGGTATTTATGTCTAAATAAGATTAATTCTTTAGTGTTCGGATGGATTTTATACGCAATTAACTTACCTGTATCAAAGTAAAATGATTTATATTTTCCTTTTTCAAATTTATAAATTTCAAAAACAGTTTCTTCTTGAAGTTTCGCTTCATTGTTAAAAAAAAGTTCATACTCACCATCATTATTCAAATCTAAAACATGCCAAAACAAATTGTTTTTTTCCCAATAAAATTCAAATTTAGCATCTAGATCAAAAGCTTTCGTGTTTTCGTGATTTAATAAATCATCATTAAAAAGTTGTTTTACACTTTTTTCAAGAAAAATTTTATCTTGAATATAAATTTTTGAAAAATCAGTACAACCACGATTTACAAAAAGGTGTTCTGGGATCGTATATGATTTTGAAAAACTCGTTCCAAAACATACAAACAAAAAAAATAACGTAGTTATACTTTTACTAAACATAAAGCCGTAAAAAAAAGGGGGAAATATCCCCCTTGAAATAATTAATAGAAAATACTATTTTGTTTTAGATTTTGATTTTCCTTTTTCAATTGAAATATTCAAATCATCTTTTCCATCTTCAATATCCATCAAAATTTTATCTCCTTCTTGCAGTTCAGCTTTAATAATTTGCTCTGCTAAAGGATCTTCAATTAATTTTTGAATGGCTCTTTTTAGTGGACGAGCACCAAATTTTTCATCATAACCTTTATCACAAATATAATCTTTCGCTTTTTCTGTTAAAACTAAATTATAACCTAACGAAGTAATTCTACCAAACAATTTCTCTAATTCTAAATCGATGATTTTATGAATATCTTCTCGTTTTAATGAATGGAAAATGATTAAATCATCAATTCTATTTAAAAATTCAGGCGCAAAAGCTTTTCTTAATGCATTTTGAATAACCGTTTTAGAATTTTCAGCAATTTGTTCTGATTGAGATTTTGTACCAAAACCAACTCCTGTTCCAAATTCAGCTAATTGACGTGCTCCAATATTGGAAGTCATGATGATAATTGTATTTTTAAAATCAATTTTACGTCCCAAACCATCAGTCATGTGCCCATCATCTAAGGCTTGCAATAATAAATTGAATACATCTGGATGAGCTTTTTCAATTTCATCTAACAAAATAATTGAATATGGTTTTCTTCTAACTTTCTCCGTTAGTTGTCCTCCTTCTTCATAACCAACATATCCCGGAGGTGCTCCCACCAAACGAGAGATAGAAAATTTCTCCATATATTCTGACATATCGATACGAATTAGCGCATCTTCAGTATCAAATAAATATTTAGCCAACACTTTTGCTAATTGAGTTTTCCCGACCCCTGTAGGTCCTAAGAAAATAAATGAGCCAATTGGCTTGTTAGGATCTTTTAAACCAGCTCTATTTCTTTGAATAGCTTTAACCACTTTCGAAACAGCCTCATCTTGTCCGATAACGCGACCTCTAAGTTCTTCGCCCATCTTCACAAGTTTACCACTTTCAGTTTCCGCGATACGTGTTACAGGAATACCACACATCATCGAAACAACTTCAGCAACATGCTCTTCTGTAACAACAATTCTATTTGCCTTAGATTCTGCTTCCCATTTTTTTGTTTCAGCTTCTAATTTTTCTTGTAATTTACGTTCATTATCTCGCAATTCTGCTGCTTTTTCGTATTGTTGAGATTTGATTACTTCATTTTTCAAATCTTTCAATTCTTCAATACTTTTTTCAATATCAAAAATTTCTTTCGGAACATTAATATTTGTCAAATGAACTCTAGATCCAACTTCATCCAAAGCATCAATTGCTTTATCAGGTAAATGTCGATCAGTAATATATCTTTCAGTCAATTTAACACAAGCAGCAATCGCTTCATCCGTATAAGTTACTGAGTGATGATCCTCGTATCTTTCTTTGATATTATTTAAAATCTGAATAGTTTCATCAACCGTAGTCGGTTCAATGATTACTTTTTGGAAACGTCTTTCCAGTGCCCCATCTTTTTCAATATGCTGACGATATTCATCTAAAGTTGTAGCTCCTATAGCTTGCATTTCACCTCTAGCTAAGGCTGGTTTAAACATATTTGATGCATCCAAAGAACCTGATGCTCCTCCTGCACCAATTATCGTATGAATTTCATCAATAAAAAGAATAATATCTGGATTTTTTTCAATTTCCTGCATCACAGCTTTCATTCTTTCTTCGAACTGACCTCTGTATTTTGTGCCAGCCACTAAAGAAGCTAAATCTAATGAAACAACTCTTTTATTAAAAAGCACACGTGAAACTTTACGTTGAATTATCCGAATAGCAAGACCTTCAGCAATAGCACTTTTACCAACTCCTGGTTCACCAATCAAAATTGGATTATTCTTTTTTCTTCTAGATAGAATTTGACTTACACGTTCAATTTCTTTTTCACGACCAACAATAGGATCTAATTTTCCAACTTCTGCCATTTTAGTCAAATCTCTTCCAAAATTATCCAATACAGGAGTTTTAGATTTTGGATCTGTTGGTTTCTTTTGAGTTGCGAAAGATTCGCTTTCTTCATCAGAACTTCCTGGAAATTCTGCTCTTGGGGAAATGTTTTCTTCTCTCATGTTTTCTAATTCATCTTTTACATTATCGTAAATCACTCCGTACTTATTTAAGGTAAGGCATGCTACATTATCTTCATTTTTTAAAATTGACAGAAGCAAATGTTCCGTTCCAATAATGTTACTTTTATATAATTTCGCCTCTAAATATGTAATTTTTAAAACCCTTTCTGCTTGCTTGACTAACGGTATATTCACCAATGGCTTCGCTGTACTTTTACTATTTTTAGTTAAATTTATTTCTAATTCCTGTCTAATAAGTTTTAAATCTAATGAAAATTCTTGTAATATTTTCACTGCCTTCCCTTCACCTTCTCTTATTAATCCTAATAATAGGTGCTCAACTCCAATAAAATCATTACCAAGTCTTAACGCTTCTTCACGACTAAAACTAATTACATCTTTTACTCTGGGTGAAAATTTTGCCTCCATATTCTAAAACTTCTCGACTAAATAAACACTTTTTAGTCACTATACAAATATAAAACGAAAAAAATGTTAATAACTTGACGTTTTAACCAATTTTCCACAAGATTTTGTGAATAAATAGCCTTTTTCTATAGGTATTAATCGGGATAATTTATTTAATTTCGAAGCTTGCTTAAAACGAAAGCACAAATTTTAGAAAATATTAATTAATTATGGCAGAAGGCGAAAAAATAATCCAAATTAACATTGAAGATGAAATGAAATCAGCTTACATTGATTATTCAATGTCTGTTATTGTTTCAAGAGCATTACCTGATGTACGCGATGGTTTCAAACCTGTACACAGACGTGTTCTTTATGGAATGCAAGATTTAGGAGTATTTTCAAATAGACCACATAAAAAGTCAGCAAGAATTGTTGGAGAAGTATTAGGTAAATACCATCCACATGGAGATACATCAGTTTACGATACGATGGTTCGTATGGCTCAACCTTGGTCGCTTCGTTACCCCTTAGTGGACGGACAAGGGAACTTTGGTTCAGTTGATGGTGATAGTCCAGCTGCTATGCGTTATACGGAAGCAAGATTGAAAAAAATTGCTGAAGAAATGTTGGATGATTTAGACAAAGAGACTGTAGATTTTTCTCCAAACTTTGATGAAAGTTTGCTTGAACCTACAGTTATGCCAACTAAAATCCCTAATTTATTATGCAATGGTGCAAGTGGTATTGCTGTTGGTATGGCGACTAACATGGCTCCTCATAATTTAACGGAAGTTATAGATGGTATCAATGCTTACATTGAGAATAACGAAATTTCATGTGAAGATTTGCTGCAATTTGTAAAAGCTCCTGATTTTCCGACTGGAGGTATTATCTATGGTTACGAGGGAGTTCGTGATGCTTTAACAACTGGACGTGGACGTATTGTTATGCGTGCAAAAGCGGAAATTGAAGAAGTAAATGGACGTGAACAAATCATTGTAACCGAAATTCCTTATCAAGTTAACAAAGCTGAAATGATAAAAAAAACAGCGGAATTAGTTAACGATAAAAAAATTGAAGGAATTTCTGATTTACGTGATGAATCTGATAGAAATGGAATGCGGATCGTTTACGAATTAAAACGGGATGCTATTCCAAATGTTGTTTTAAATAAATTATTCAAATTTACACAACTACAAACCTCTTTTTCAGTTAATAACATTTGTTTAGTTGATGGACGTCCACAATTGTTAAATTTAAAAGATATAATTTACAATTTTGTTGAATTCAGACATGAAGTTGTTGTTAGAAGAACAAAATTTGAATTAAGAAAAGCAGAAGAAAGAGCACATATTTTAGAAGGTTTAATTATTGCATCTGATAATATTGATGAAGTAATTAAATTAATCAGGGCTTCCAAAAGTCCAGATGAAGCAAGAGAAAAATTAATCGAACGTTTTTCTTTATCTGAAATTCAAGCTAGAGCAATTGTTGAAATGCGTTTACGTCAATTAACTGGACTTGAGCAAGATAAACTACGTGCTGAGTACGATGATTTAATGAAATTAATTGCAGATTTAAAAGATATTTTAGATAGAAAAGAAAGAAGAATGCAAATCATTAAAGATGAATTATTAGAAATTCAGGCTAAATATGGTGATGCAAGACGTTCTATCATAGAATACTCTGCAACTGAAATGAGAATGGAAGATTTAATTGCAGATGAGGAAGTAATCGTAACTATTTCTCATGCTGGCTATATTAAACGTACAAGTTTATCCGAGTTTAAAGTTCAAAACAGAGGAGGAATGGGCTCTAAAGGTTCAACAACTCGAGATAAAGATTTCCTAGAACAATTATTTGTAGCAACAAATCACAATTATCTTTTAATTTTCACAGAAAAAGGAAGATGTTTTTGGATGCGTGTTTATGAAATACCTGAAGGAAGCAAAACTTCTAAAGGAAGAGCTATTCAGAATTTATTAAATATTGAACAAGATGATAAAGTAAAAGCTTATGTTAAAGTTCAAGATTTGACAGATAAAGAATATGTTCAAAATAACTTTATCATCATGTGTACCAAAGAAGGTATTATCAAAAAAACTTCTTTAGAGGCTTATTCTCGACCACGTACAAATGGAATTAATGCAATATCAATTCGTGAAAATGATGAATTACTAGAAGCTAAATTAACAAACGGATCACATGAAATTGTTTTAGCTACAAGTAACGGTAGAGCTATCCGATTTAACGAAGAAAAAGTTCGTCCAATGGGAAGAAATGCTTCTGGTGTTAGAGGTGTGACATTAACAAGTGATAATGATGCTGTAATTGGAATGATCTGTGCTGAAGACATCCACTCTACGATCTTAGTTGTTTCAGGTAAAGGTTATGGTAAACGCACATTCTTAAATGATCCTGAAGATAATGAACCTGTTTACAGAATAACAAACAGAGGTGGTAAAGGTGTGAAAACATTAAATATTACAGAAAAAACAGGACCTTTATTAGCAATTAAAAACGTGACTGATGAAGATGATTTAATGATTATCACAAAAGCAGGAGTTACAATAAGAATGCATGTTGACACGCTTCGAACTATGGGTAGAGCTGCACAAGGTGTAAGATTAATCAACTTAAAAGGAAATGCTGAAATTGCTGCGGTTGCAAGAGTACCTAGAAGTGAAGACGAAGAAGAAATAGAATTTGATGAAGATGGAAATCCAATTGAACCAATCATAGGAGATGAAATTGGCACAGATATTGAATCAAGTCCTGAAACTGAGAATGAATAGAATTATTTATGGAATTATTTATTAAAGTTCATCTTATTAAATAAAAAAATATGAAAACAAATTGGATTAAATTGACGTTTGTTGGGGTAACATTATTGACTTCAACATTGTCTTTTGCTCAAAAAATGAATGAGACAGATGCTGCTGTTGCTTATAAAAATCAATATTTACCTGCTTATGCAGAAGGAGATTTTGCAGCTGCAAAAACGGCATTAACAAAAGCTAAATTAAAAATTGATTTAGCTGCTGAACATCCTGAAACTAAAGAAAATCAAAAAACACTTTATTATAAAGGGGCAATTTATTCTGCCATTTTTCAATTGAGTGTTCAAACACGCGACTCAATTTTTGGATTATCGATAGGGGAAAATGGATTGGATATTGCTGCGGAAGCTTTAAAAAATGGATATTTGAAAACAGGAAAAATGAAATCGGATATTGAAGAATGTGCGCTTTCAAATAAAATGATGTTACAAGTATTTGCTGAAGCTATTTTTAATGCTAATCAATTTAAAGAAGCCGCAGAAGTTTTTGCAACAGAAGCAAAATTTTCTGAAGCAATTAATCAACTCGATACATTTGCAGTATATAAAGCTGGGATTTCATTTGAAAAAATCAATGACTTTACTAATGCTATAAAATATTATATGATTCTTGCTAAAGTTGATTATAATGGCGCATATTGTTACGCATTAGCATCAAGCGCAATGAGAAAAAACAAGCAATTTGAAGAAGCAAAAACATTAGTCAATGATGCACGTAAAAAATATCCTTTAGACAAAGATTTAATTTTAGAATCTGTAAATATTTATTTTGATTTAAACGATAAAGAAGGTGCCGAAAAGTCATTAACAGAGGCAATTGCAAATGATCCAAACAATAAAATATTACACTATATTGTTGGAACAGTATATTCTGAATTGAAACAAAATGAAAAAGCTGAAGCATCTTTGAATAAAGCTTTAGAAATCGATCCCGATTACTCAGATGCACAATATCAATTAGGCGCAATATTAATTGGATGGGCCGCAGATATTCGAAAAGAAGCAAATGATTTAAAACCAGGTGATAAAAGATATGATCCGATGATGAAACAAGCTGATGACATTTTCAAAAGAGCCTTAACACCTTTAGAAAAATACGTTGTTAAACATCCAAATGAAAAAGACATATTAACAATACTTTCAAAATTATATCGTAGTTTAGGAAATACTGAAAAATATACCGAATACAAAAAAAGAGCTGAAGAAGCTAAATAATTCAAAAAAAAAAAAAAAAAACTTAGAGGCTGCACATTTGGTGACAGCCTCTTTTTTTTTTGCAATTACAAAATTTCCAATATTTGGAAAACTTGAAATAATGATAATGTCGATTTTCAAAATGGCTATTAATCAATTTTTAGTTATAGCTTCTCACAATATTATGAAAATTCATAGTGAATATCCATACGGAAATCAAAATGTGGTGGAATTTCATTCATATTTTGATTGAATAAAGAAAACACCATTTTTTGTTCAGTTTAAAACTTAAAAACCAATTCTATGAATGTAAAAACCTTGATACAAAATGTAAAATTCAAATCAAAACAGATTTATAGACTTTTTCAAATATAAAAAGAGCCGATATAGTTTGGAAAGACCTAATTGAACTTCATAAAAAAGAGAATTTCCACTTTGGCCAATATGATTCAGATAAACATATTGTATCCACTTTTACTGTTGATGAATCGAATACTCCGATTGATTCCCGATATTTACAGGTAGATGAATCACCTATTAAGGTTCAAGACAAAGATAAGAAAAAGTATACTTTTGATAAAACAAGCGGTAGCGCAGTTGGAGCTACACATACTAGTTATATGTGAGTGTATCATGCTCCAATATTGAAAAATGTTTATTTTGATTATCGAAAAGGGAGAACACAAGAAGGACCTAAAGAAATGTTAAACGAATTTGAAGGTTATCTTCAAACAGATGGCTATGGGGCTTATCATCAGTTTGGTCTAAAAGAGCATATTACTCATATAGGATGCTGGGCACATGCCCGAAGGTATTTTGAAAAAGCATTGGGTTACAACAAAGCCAATGCTTCACATGTAATGGTACTGATTCAAAAATTATACGATGTAGAACGAAAGGCAACTTTATTAAAGTTAGATCCTGCTGGACGAAAAACCTTACGATTAGACGATTATCATCCCATTTTGAATGAAATTGGAACTTATATTGCTGTGCAATCAAGAATAGAATTACCGAAAAGTCCTTTGGGGAGAGCATATGAATATTGCCTAAACCGATGGGACACTTTACTCGATTATCTAAAAGATGGAAATCTGCTAATCGACAATAATCTTATTGAAAATGCTATTCGTCCGCTAGCACTTGGTAGAAAGAATTATCTATTTGCTGATTCACATGATGCAGCTAAGAATATTGCAATGTATTATTCTTTTTTTGCAACCTGTAAGAAGAATGAAATTAATCCTCTCAAGTGGTTGTGTTATGTTCTAATGAATATCAATAACACCAAAGTACCTGAACTTAATAAGTTGTTGCCACAGTATATTGATCCTAATTTATTGGATTAGATAGACGTAGTTCGTCGGGTGGATACTGACAAACCTGAAGCCTGACCGATTTTGCAGGCGAGCCTAACTCAAGCAACGGCAGACCCCTTGTAAATACTTCGCGGAGCAGACCTTTTTGGGTTTTCAAGGGGGATGAAGTAGTTGCGACTGACGACGTATGAGGACGTTACAAAAATAAGTTATTTTTGTAACAGGAGGAATACCATATTTCCTTCCCGTTAATTACATAAAATATTATAATTATTCAATAAATGATTTGCAGAACATTTTGCCCTTTTGGAGCTATAAGCTATCCATGTTTTACCGTAATAATCGCAATGATAAGTTCCAACAACTTTATCTAGTGCTACCGAAACTTCCTTATGTGTGACACCCGAATGATCCCAATTTTTATAATCTTCAAGACTTCTTGGAGAAATAACGACATCTAAAGACCATTCAAATGATGGTGGATTATCATAAAGCCGATTTAAACGATTTACTCCTTCATCAAAAAAATATGTTGTTACCATAAATCATTCGTTAAATTAATATTTCCATATTTTTCCAAATGTAAGTTTTGCAACGTTTTTTTTGTGAATTTCATCTTATTCCAAACCTGCATCAATTACCAAGTCAACATTGAATTGTGAATTTACACTGTCGGATTGAATTTCAAATACAACCTTCATCGGAAATTCATTATCCGAAGGCAAGCCACCGGCTAACGAATCCGGAATACTAATTGGTTCAATTAAATTAAAGATTGGATCATGACTAAATGGGGAAACGAATGTGCTTAACCCATATACATTTTGACGCATAATCCCATTTTGACTAATGCATTCGACACGAAGCTTTAATCCTTCGTTGAAAAGTTTTGCACTCCATTCGTTGGGATCATTCCATTGAAATAATGGGCGAAGCATGATTTTATTAATATCAATAAAATGACTTCGATGTGATAGCACACGTTCTTGTTTTGGTTGTTCAATTGTAAATTTCATTATCACATTTTTTTGAATTTTAATTCCTTGGACAATTGTATAATTTGTTCCTTTTCCAACACCATGTTGCTCAACAAATTTCGCTACTGTCAATTCTGCTAACATTCGTTTGACTGTAGGTAAAGCTATACCCAATTTCAGTGCAATTTGACTTGATTGGCAACCAGGGTTATTTTCGATAAAAGTCAATACCGTTTTTTCCTTAGGAGATAATTTATTTTCTCGCTTTTGGCCTTCCAATTTATTGACTAATTTGGCCTGAATATTACTTAAACAAGAAGTGAAAAATAGTACCCATGCTTTTACTTCTTCTCCTGGACGCTTTTGTTGACATTCCATTAACACGCGATAATATTCGGGTTTGCGTTGTTCTATTTCATGCTCAAAACTGACGTATTGTACCCAATTATATCCATTTTTCAGTAGCAGTAACGTTCCTATTAAGCGACTCAAACGTCCATTACCATCTTGAAAAGGGTGGATACTTAGGAATTCATATACAAAAGCTGCAGCTTTTAATAATGAAGGTGTTTGATTATCTGAATTGTACCATTCAATCAATTCTCTCATCGCATCCTCTGTTTCTATTCCGGGAGGGGTTGTATTAAAAATAATGGTTTTAGAACCATCCGGATTTGTTGCTTCAACAGAATTTGAATTTTTCTTATAACCACCTTTATGCCATTTATCTTTATCGCTGAATTTCATCAGTTGGTTATGCAGATTCATGATACTGCTTTCATTTATTGAAATATCTTGAAAGCTTTCAGTAATAATATCCAATACGTTGAAGTACCCAATCACTTCTTGTTGGTCACGTTCCTCTAATTTTGAAATAGTAAGATTTTCAATAAGTACCTTTACCTCATCATTGGATAGTTTGGATCCTTCAATTCGAGTTGATGCTCCTGTACTTTGAACAGTAGCAATGGTTTTAAGTTCTCTTAATGTTTGAGGCCCTTCCCTCTTTTCAATAGCTGTCCATTCACCACCAAAGCGATCAATGGCACTAAGATCATTTAATAGTTTGAAATCCAGAGTTAAAAAGAATGTATGAATTGGTTGTTTCATTTTATTTTAATACGTATTGAGACGCAATGATACGAAATATATTTGAATAAATCAAATCAAAATGATACGTATTGACACGGAAATATACGAAAGATATACGATAAGTTGATGAAGTAATGTTTCACCTCTTAGTTCCAATCTTGGCATCTCATATTTTTTTAGATAAAAATGAATGAAGGATTAAATCATATTAAGAATGTCAATTAACTCATTTTGTGGATGGCAATCACTTTTATCTTTTCGATAACTTGAATGTGTATATATTCCAGTATCGCCTGCTAAGGCATTACAATTGATAAGGCTGTAAGCGAGTATTTACAAGCGATTGAACCATTTGCCGAGGACAAAAATAAGTCAAAAAAGTTGTCCCCTTTTTTGTCCGCTTAAAACTTGTATTTGTTTGCATTTATTTGTGTTTGTTGCAAACTAACCGAATCAATAAAACCTTGATAATCCTGAAATTTAGTGGGTATTAACGAAAAAAGCCTTTCCGAAGAAAGGCTTTCAGTGATCCCGCTGGGATTCGAACCCAGGACCCATACATTAAAAGTGTATTGCTCTACCAACTGAGCTACGGAATCTAATATCTTAATTTATTTTTTCTTTTTTTAATATCGCCGTTGCGATTACGGGTGCAAAGATAGGTACTTTATTCAATTTTGCAAGTGTTTCAAGTATCTTTTTTCGTTTTTTTTTCACCTTAACATATAGAGGTCTGAAAATCAATTATTAATCTAATTTCATGAATTAGTATATTATAGTATTTGAATAATTAATATTTTCAAACACAAAAAAAGCGGGAAAACTCCTACTCTTTGACTATTTCATGAGCATTTATATGAATGAAGATTAAATATTATTTCTCAAAGAAGTCCACCCTCCCCCATTTTCAACCTCTTTAAAACCATTCGATTTTAACATCGCTTTCGCTGAACCACTTCTCATACCTGACGCACAACAGGTAATTATTGGTTTGTCTTTCTGTAATTTCCCCATTGAACTTGAAAGTGTTTGCAATGGTAAATTTATTGAGCCTTGGATATGACCTGAATTATATTCTGCAGGTGTTCTAACATCCACAATCACAGCACCTCTTTGTAACATTTCTCTAAAATCTATTGATTTTATACCAAATAATTTTCCTAATATTCCCATTTTTAATAGATTATAATGTCGAACCAAATTTATAATTTACATCTAACCATGAACCACCATTCTCACAATTGATTCCTAAACTTTTAAAAAGATGAACTGCCTGCTCACTTCTTCCTCCACTTGCACAACATAAAATAATCGGTTGTTGAAGTTTTTTTATTTCTTCTATTCGCTCTTGTATTTCATTTAATGGAATATTAATTGAACGACCTACATTACCTCCAGAAAATTCTGATCTTGTTCTAACATCTACTATTGTCATCTTTAATTTTTTCTTCAAATTTATATTCTAAAAAAATTATAAATTGTATCTTTTGTTACAAATAAAAAAAGAGAGCTAAATTAGAAACTCCTATGTTCGTTTTATTGAGAAAACGAACATAGGAGTTTCTTAACCTCTTCTTTTCAAATTTAAATAAAATCTGAGTGTGAAATTTTAATCGAACTCCACAGATTTTTAATAAAATTATTTTGTTTCAGTTGTGATAAATGGTGTTGTTTTACCATCAGAAATTATAATTTTTGTATTTGGAGAATTCATTAAACTTTTCAACATTTCAATATTATTATACTGCAATAATTTATCTGTCAAAGATGAATTAATTATATTTTGAGCTTGTTTTATTGCTTCTGCTTCAATAATTAATCGCTCAGCTTCTTTCTTTTGTTGCAATATTACAAACTCCATTTTCATTGCTGCTTGTTCTGCATTGACTTTGTCTTGTATTGCTTGAACCATTTGAGGAGGCAAAATAATATCCTTTAATAAAACAGCATCAATTACAAATCCTAATTTTTCAATATCCGTTTTAAGTTCATCCATTATCGCTTTTTCAACTTTATCTCTTTCTGTTGCGTATAAATCTTTAGCTGCATACTTAGCACTAATTTCTCTTGCTGTTGCTCTAAAATTACTTAACACAATTACTTCTTCATAATCTCTACCATATTTTAGGTACACTTCATTTGCCATGTCATGATTTACATGATATAATAAACTAATATCCGCTTGAACATTTAAACCTTCTTGTGTAGGTAACGTTAATCGCGATAAACACTCAACTGTTCGAACATTTACCCGAACTATTTGACCAATGAATGGATTATAAAATTTCACTCCTTGCTCTATCGGTTTCCCAACAATTTTTCCAAATCGTTGTTTAATACCTATTTCTCCTGGACGAATAACCGCACAACTTGAGATTGAAGCTAATATCAATACTCCAACTATACTTTTAATTGAATTTTTCATGATTATAATATTTAAATTTTGAATGATTTTTATTTCGGTTTACAAATTTATAGAACAAGATTTCATTTAGAATTTGACTAACTTAATACAAACATTAGTTGTATTGACACTTAGAAACTATCTAAATCTATTGTTAAGTGCGTTATTTTTTACTATAAATCCCCTATTTTAAGCTTATTTTTTTTAAAAAACTTAATGAAATTCATACCTAAATTAATCTGTTCATCAATATTTTGAAAAGGCACGTTATTTTATATCAATATTTTCCTATATTTCAACCAAATAGGAATCTCTCTAAATAATATTATTTCATTTAATATTGATTTTATTTGTTTTTTATTTAGCTGACTGATCCTGTTAATAATAAAATTTCTAGGAACAAAAAAATCCTGAACAACATAATCCTTTTCTATTTCCTCTTCTTCTTCAATAATAAATGAATATTTAGTTCCTTTTTCAATTTTAGGTAATATCTTGAAACTCTTTTTTGTATTATATGAATAAATACAATTATCATTCATGAAAATTTTGAACGAAAAAAGTGGAATTAGAAAAATAATTCCAATGATAAAAAAACAAATTATTTGAAGTGATCTTTTTTTTCTCATAATTCAAATGTATAATATTCAAATAATGAATTATAATTATTTTTGTTATAAGATTGTTAAAATATTTATCAGATAAAATTATATGACTCAAACTGAAATAACATTTTGGAAGGAAAAATATGAAAACAATCAAATTGGTTGGGATCTAGGAGAAATTTCTACTCCTCTAAAAACTTATATTGACCACTTAACAGATAAATCCATTTCTATTTTAATTCCAGGATGCGGAAACGGTTATGAAGCTGAATATCTTTATTTAAATGGTTTTAAAAATGTTACGGTGATAGATTTAATTTCAAATCCATTAAAAAATTTAAAAACACGACTTTCTGATTTCCCTTCTAATCAGTTGGTTCAAGGTGATTTTTTTGAACATCAGGGAAATTATGATTTAATCATTGAACAAACATTATTTTGCGCAATCAATCCAAGTTTAAGATTGAAATACGCAGAAAAAATTGCACAACTGCTAACATCAAAAGGAAAATTAATAGGTCTATTATTTAATCGAGAATTTGAAACTAATCCACCTTTTGGAGGAAGTAAATCGGAATATATAAATTACTTTTCCCAATATTTTAACATTGTAAAAATGGATGCTTGTTACAATTCAATTGAACCTCGAAAAGGAAGTGAATTATTTATCCAAATTTCACAAAAAAAGTCTAATTAACAATTGCTAATTAGACCCTTTACCTAAAACGTGAACTATATACTGAGTTTATTTAATTAAACTCAAACCTTCTAATGCCGATGCATCATTTTGATCAATCAATAAAATTTTATTAAACAGTGTTTTCGCCTCTGCTGTTTTTCCTAGAAAATAATTATTCCAACCACTCATTAAAACAATATTATAATCAAAAGGATATAAATTCAAAGCTATATCAAAATATTTTTTTGCTGCAGAATAGTTCTTTCTATAATAATATACCATTCCTAACTTATAATTCGCTGTTGAATTTTTGGGATCTATTTTTAATATCATTAAATATGTTTTATCAACTTCCGTCCATTTTTCTGCAGCAACCAATGGATTTAATATCCCCCATAATGGTTCAACTGCTGCTGGCATCAATTTAATTGCTTTATTATAATATGCTATTGATGATTCATAATTCTGTTGCAAATAATACAACCATCCTAAACGGACATTTACAGTATAAGATGATTCGTTATAAACTTCTTTTACAGCCCTTATTGCATCTGCATACTCTCCTTTCGCTTCTAATCCATAACTTTTAGCATACGCAGCCTGTTGCGTTTTACTATCTTGTGCAATTGTATTTAATGAAAAAACAATTGTTGCAGCTATCAAGCTTTTCTTTAAAAATTCCATTTCAATGTAATTGTTAAATTATTATTATTGTATTTATAATTTACTGACTTATAATCAGTTTTATTTAAAAAAAGATAATTGATTCCTACTCTACTTTGAAAATAATAGCTAGCGATAAATTCAAATTTCTTTTTCGAATAAAAATGAATGTTTGCTCCTATTTGTGACGTAATTTTATCTTGAGTATTGTAAATAATAAATCCATTCGACGTAAATTTATTTGTAAAATCACCAAAACCTCCTTCTCCTTCTATTAATATTCTCTTACCACATTTCATTCCAATTTTCTCAGAAAATACAGTTCTTAAAATTGTATCTTTTAAAACTGAAAAAGAAGAAGTTGAAAAAAATCGACTATTTCCAAATGGATAATAAGTTAAATTAAATTCGCCTTGACTTTGATTTTGATTTAATAAATTACTGAAATGAAATGAGATGCTAGTCAAAAAATAATTCATTCTTTTAGAGATTGTTGATGAAAAAGAAATATTATTATAATTATTAATCAGCGTTTCCAATCTTGGTGGCCCCATCATAAAATTAGGAACAATTGTAAACCATGAAGACTTTGAATGATAAAAACCTAATCCACCACTTAAATTCCATCCTTTTTTCATTTGAATACCAAGTCCGAAATTATATTGAAGATAGGAATCTAAATAATTTTCTGTAAATCTTGAAAAAGGTGTTTGGATTAAACTTGTTGATGAAATTCCAAAATATGTAAATCCATTGCTAATTTGAACTCTTCGACCAATTGAATGATTCAATAACAATCCAAATTTATATGAATTTCCAATAAATTTGGATTGAACATTTTTATATTCTGGCGTATAATTATTCTTCATTAAATTCTGTGCAATATTTTCATTAAAACCAAAGCTACTGGAAATACTTACAGATTCTAAATTCTTTTTCTTAAAACCAATTTTAGTTTGCATTTTGTCATTTAAGGATAAAGCAAAAATTCTTGATTCTTCATATTGATCATCTAATAAAAATGAGAAATAAAGGTATTCTTGTACAATAGAATCATTTGGATTCATTTCATACGCTTTTTTAAAATGTCTTAAAGCCTTCGTATAATTATGATGTTCATAAGCTAAAATTGCTATACGCATTCGAAGTAAATAAAAATCGATGCCTGATTTTAAGGCTTTTCTACTTGTTTTTTTTAATGCCCGATAATCCTTCAATAAATATTCTTCATAAGAATCCATATCCACAGTGGAATATGTTCTCTTTTCTTGCGATAAAGAATGAAAAGCTAAGAACAACAAGCAATAAATTAAGATTAACCGCATACGTAATTCTTTTTAATTCCTTTTTGAGTAATCCCGATTCTTATAATTCGCTTATCTCTTAATTCAATATCAAAATCCATATTTTTAAATGTCATATTCAAAAATTTAGCTTGCACTTTTGAATGAAGAATAGCGTGCGTAGGTTCATTTACATTATCAATTAATGCACATTTTGATTCATAACTTGCTTTTGTGAAACGATAAAATGGAGCAATGAAATCTTGAATCCATTGAAATAAAATGGAATTAAAATGGATTAATGGAACTGAATCTGTAACTGGTAAATCATTATAGCAACCTAGTAAAATTCGATAACTTGCTAAATAAAAATAAAATAACAATGCTTTTTTGTCACCTTCAAAGTCATAGAAATACAACATAGTCCCATCATTCACAAAATATGCTGTTGACTTTGTTTTTTCGCAATAAATATAAGTCTTATTAAATTGATCCGTAAAAACTTCCCATTCAATAACCTCATCATTTTCAGTAATAAATTGGATTTTTTTTCCAGGATAAAAATTAAATCCTTCAGTCAATAATACATGTCTGTTTACATTACTGATAAGTGTATTTTCTAATGGAATTTCAGCTATTTTAAGCAGTTGCTTCTCTTTATTTTTTTCAATAAAATAACCAATGGGATAACTGATCGTTGTTGAACCAATTTTAGGATTTAATTGCACTTGAAAATGTATATGAGGCTCTGGAGAACGTCCTGAATTTCCACAAGTTGCGAGGATTGTACCTTTTGTAACATAATCTCCTATTGAAACTTTAAAAGAGTCTTTTTTAAGATGACTTATTTGAGTAAACAAACCATTCACATGATTCATAACTATTGTATTTCCCCAATTTTGATCTGTATTTACACCATTGATTTCATTATCATCAATGGTATTTAATATATCGTAAATAAAACCATCCATAGGAGCAACTACAGGCTTATCAAAGCAATAAAAATCTTTTTTATCTGTTCCTGCATCGGCATACGTTTTATTTGTATCATCAATTATTACAAAGTCTAAAGCTTTTCCCCAATCTCCCAAATGGGTGATTTTTCCATCATAACCTTGGCTTACTTGCCATTCTCCCCAAAACGGTAATTGAATTTTAGCTAAATGTGATGTACTAAATCTTTTAACTGAAATAATGTACTTATAAATCGTTTTTTCTGCCGAATAATATTGAATAGTAACCAATTGTAAAAAGCGATGAAACCAACGGTGTTGCAAAAAAAGTAAAAACAAAACAACAATTACACTAAATGATAATGTCAAGGATGTCAATTGAAAAACAGCTAAAACCTTTGTGAAAAATATCAATAGGAACATCAATAAAGGTGTTAAAAGAAAAACAGTAATATAACTGTATATATTTGGTACAATATAAAAACAACCTATTCCAATTGCCATAAAAATAAAATTTGAACCAACAAAATTTAAATCCAATTCGTTTACATCGGCACCAAACGAGGCATAAAAAAAATAAGCACAGCTAAAACCAAGGATACTTAATGAAAAAGCAATGCGTGAAAAATATAAAAGTCCTGCACTAATCAAAATTCCAGCTAAAACACTTGACTGGAAAAAAGTCATCGCTATCGTTTTAAAGTAAATTAATATTGCACTCGGGATTTGTAGCGTATCGTATTGATGTGCAAATTCATAAAATAAATTTCCTTTTTGAGAAGCGATGTGATTGATTGTGTAAATATGTTCCTCATTGAAATATATTTTAGTAAAATTTCCAACCGCTAAAACAACCACCCAATAAGTAATAATAAACGGAAAAGACAAAAATGGCAAACCATGTTTTCCAAAAACGCTATTTAGCCAAACGGATGTAATTAATAAAAATCCAATAGCGACAATAAATAACAACCAAAATGAGCCTGTTAATTGATATTGATGACCTAAAAACAAACCTAACAACATTGCATTAAATCCATATAGTCCTTCATTAATTAATTTTCGGTTCACTCCAACTAAATGCGCAATAATATTAATCAATACCACTGCCAATAAACCTGTTAATCCAACTTGTGGTGAAAAAAATGTTGCAAATATGATTATAATCGCAAGCACTTTATTTAAAGAAAAAAATATTTGACTATAGCTATGTAAAATGCTTTCAAGCCAATATTTCATCTGTAATGTCAGATTATTACCCATACTTTATCTCTTAAAATGAATGATTAAACCATCATTAAATTAACGAATTCTTTAACTTAAATTTCAAAATTCTTCCCTTAGCCTTGCCTTATTTCATAAATAAAGACAAGGCCTCAAGAATATATATTAGTTAGCTCTTATTTCTTTTTAAGATATTCAGGCATTTTTTCTTGCTGAATAATCGTATCAACGGTTTCTCTTTCACGGATTAAATGCGTATTTCCATCCATATCGATTAACACAACATTTGGTCTCATTTGAATAAATTGAAGCCATTGTGTCATGTTATATGCACCAACTTTGTGAACAACTAACTGATCTCCTTTATTTAATAATGGTAAATTAACACTTTCGCGAATGCAATCAATATTCATACATAAAGGTCCATACAAAGCCATATCTTCAGTATGATGAGTGAAATCTTGTGCTGGTGAAATTTTGTAATCATACCAAAATGCATTAAACAATAAGTTCACTCCAAAATCTACTACAGTTGCTCTTCGTCCATCACTTAAACGTTTTGAAGCTAATACAGATCCGACTAACCATGCTGCATCGTCAATCAATGCTCTACCAGATTCTAGAATAATTGTTGGTAAATCTTCTTGTTTAAAATTAGCATTTAGCACCGTTGAAGTAATTGCTTCTGCGTAATCATCAATCGTTGGAATAATATCTGCTCCTTGTAAATAAGATCCCTTCAACGTATTTGAGGAAGCAAAACCACCTCCCAAATCTACATATTGTACCGCTAAATTATATTTCAATTTGATATTGTGTGCCAAATCACATAATTTATAAGCAGCTGTTGCATAAGCTGAAGTTGAAAGCATATAAGTTCCGATATGGCAATGCAAACCAACTAATTCCAATTCAGAATGTGCCATGATTTTATTGATTGCATTCCAAGCTTGTCCATTTTCATAATTAAAACCAAAACGATCCCACATTGGATAAATTCCTGTGTCCATATTTACTCGAATTGCAACTCTTGCTTTTTGTTTTCCTCCACTTAACAATTCTACTAAAGAATAAAGTTCATCAAAGTGATCAATATGGATTAATGAATTGTTGTCTACTGCTAATTGTAAATCTTCAACTGATTTATCCGGACCGTTAAAAATAATGTTATTTCCAGGAACACCATTTCTCAATGCTTTGTTGTATTCAAAAACAGAAACTACCTCTGCCCAAGAGCCTTCTTGATGAAAAACATTGCAAACAGCATCTAGATAATTCGTTTTATAACTCCATGCAAATTGAATTTTAGGGTAGCGTGTTTTAAACGCTCTATTGGCATTTTGACAATTTTTTCGAATTTGTCTTTCCGATATTACAAATAATGGAGATCCATATTCAGCTGTTAAACGTTTAACAGCCACTCCATCTAGATGAGATACTGGTGCAAATTCCGTTTTAGTTCCAAATTTATTCATGCTTCCTGTATTCAACTTTTGAATAAATGGACGCTCGTATGATAACTTGCTCATAATTTTTATATTTAGTTTAATACTATTTTTAATTTAGACTAGAAGATTTAAAGATTCAAGATCTAAAGAGTAGATTTATATTTCTTTCATCTAGCAGTCTTTTAATTTAGTCTGAATGATTTTTAATCAAAACCAAATTAATCTCAACTCATCCATTTTCGAGTAAAATAATCTTGTGCCTTACTGTCTTAAATCTTTTACAATTCTCCTATCGTTGAAATCTTTTCAAAATCTTTTAAATCTACAATTTGATCGAATGAATAACGAATAAATAGCTTCCCGACATCGTAATTTTCAAAAGGTTTCACATCTTCACCTAAAGCCATTTTTACCAATGCTTCTGGATGATTTTGTCCACAACCTACAGCCAAATAAACCCAGGCAGGAAATCTAGGATTCATTTCAAGTAAATAATATTCCCCTGCATTTGATTTGATGAATTCTAATTCACAACCACCTTTCCACTTAGAATTTCCAATCACTCTATTTGTGATTTCAATTAATTTTTCATCATCCAAAGAAACACCAGCCCAAGCTTTTCCTTTATCCGTAATATATAACTTTCGCATTGGTACTGCTCCTACACAATTTCCTTTCCCGTCACCTATTGCTGTTACATTTACCTCATTCCCACTTACAAACTCTTGTACAATTATCGGTAAACCCCATTTTGCACTAATTTTGTTAAAATAATTCACAGCTTGTTCTGGTGTTGCAGCAATTGAAGCATCATAATATTTCCCTTTTATTACTAAAGGATAAGTAAATTCATTTTTCAAAGAACCTATTTCAGCTGATGAAAAAATCATTTTGCTATAAGGAACTTTCACTTCATTATCTACTCCAAATTGATAAAGCACTGATTTATGTCTTGATTCAAATTGCTCTTGCGTTGGTAAACACGTTGCAATTCCGTAATCACTTTTCAATTGTGATGCTAACTTAATAAAGCTATGTAATTCTGCATCAAAATTTGGAATAATCACATCGATTCCTTCCACATTATTGATATAGGCTAAACGTTCTAGCAAACTTGCTGTACCAGATGAAGGCAAGGGAATAGAATATGATTTATCAACTAAATCACGCATATATAAACCTGGCTCAAGGTTTTCGTAGGAAAGTCCTATAATCCTAACATCAAAAAGTTCACTTTCTTTCAATGCTCGAATAACAGGTATTCCTGGTCCAGGACTATCAATATTATTGAGTCCTGAAACAGCCACTGTTATTTGACGTTTACTCATGATTTATTACTAATTGAAAATTGTTTAACATTAAAGCAAAATCAGCTAAGTCTTTTTCAACGGTAGCTTCATCTACATTAAACTTAGAAACGACTCCTGCGATTACTTCTTCTTTCGATAAATTCTCTTTCAACAAACGAATGATTTCCATACCTACTTGATTTGTTGAGAAAGAATCCCCAGTTGATGGATTAAAAATAAATCCTGAATCACTGATTGCAATATTTTTATTGATTTGCATAGTTCTACGTTTTTAATTACATAACAAAGAACAAAAATATATTTCATTTATTATAATTGTATCGGTAAACGACAAAATTGTATCGGAGTTTGGTGAATTTACACCAAAAAGTTAGTATAAATACTAATAAGAGATTCTAAATGATTCAAAAAGATTTCTGAACATAAGCTTTAAAAAAAACTTCCTCATAGCTTTTTCCAATTGGAATTTCAGTTATTCCCATACTTATAATTTTACCACGCACAGATTCAATACGGCTAAAGGGAACGATATACGAGCGATGGACACGAATAAAATCAGAATCTGGTAGCTTTTCATTTATACTTTTCATACTCATCAAGGTCAAAACTGGCTTTTTACCTAATTGATGAATTTTGATATAATCATCTAAGGTTTCGATATAAAGAATTTCATTAAATGGAATTTTCACTAAACTATATTCTGAGCGAACATATAAATATTGTATAGTACTTTTCTCATTTTGATATAAAAAATTATAATATGATTTTGCTTTCTCTACAGCCTGCTTAAACCTCTCTAATTCAAACGGTTTTAATAAATAATCAATCGCACTTAAATTAAAACCTTCAACAGCATATTCACTATATGCTGTCGTGAAAATCACCATTGTATTTTGATTGATTTGTTTATAAAAATCAATTCCTGACATATCTGGCATTTGAATATCTAAAAACAATAAATCAATCGAATTTGTTGTCAAAAAAGCGGCTGCTTCAGATGTTTTCGTAAACGTTTTATGTAATTTTAAAAAAGGAGTCGATTCACAAAAAACTTCAATAATTTCCAATGCTAAAGGTTCGTCATCAATTGCAATACAATTTATCATTTCAATTCAATTTTAAGTAAAACATTGAAAAAACCTTCTTTTTCTTCAATTTTTAATTCATGTTTTCCAGGATAACACTGCTCTAATCGAAGACGTGAATTTTCTATTCCAATTCCATTTTCTCGTTTGTCCATTTCTTTTAAGTTGAAAATTGAGTTTCGAACTTTAATTGTCAATTCATTTCTGAATATTATTTGTTCAACTTCAATAACACTCTCGTCTTCTGTACTGACTCCATATTTAAAAGCATTTTCAATAAAAGAAACAAAAAGCATTGGAACAATACGCTTTCCGATAGGATTTCCTTCCTGATTAAACGAAACAAGTACATTTTTATTTAAACGCATTTTTTGTAAATCAATATAATCTGAAACGTATTTCAATTCTTTATCTAAAGATACATATTCTTCCTTCGCATCATTAATTACATAACGCATAATCGAGGATAATTTAACAATTGCTCCTGCTGTATCATCTGATTTTTTTACCGCTAAAGCATAAATTCCATTCAAGGTATTGAATAGAAAATGAGGGTTTATTTGAGCTTTTAAATAAGACAACTCAACATTCGCTTTTTCAATTTCTGTTTGCCTCCAACGTTGATAGATTTTTAAACCAAAAGAAGCTACTAAAACAATTACTAAACGAATAATCATACTACCAACAACAGGAGAATTAGGTGGCTCTCGATCTAAGAATAAATGATGTGGATGAGCCGTTTTAGTAAATAAAGCAATCAAAATGGATAAAATAAATATTCCTAAAATAACCCCTCCATATCCATAATAAAAATGTTTAAAATAGAGTTTGGGTATTGCAAAAAGATAATTAAAATAAAATATAAAAATGAGAAATAAATTCGTTAATACATATCCAATGAAAAAAGATTCTCCTCCTTCACCATGATAAATTTCCATAGGTTTTGGAAAAAAAATTAATGGTAAAACCAAAAATTGAATCCAAACCAAAATGTGTAAAAATAAAACCTGAATTTTCTTCGACATGTTTACGAAATTAAGAATAAGAAATTTATTATTCTTTCAACATTGTAAGTTTTTTTTAGTATAAAATCTGAACAACATAGATTCTAGAATTTATTTAAATAGACGCAAGAATAGACGTTTTATATTCATGTAGCTGATTGTTTTCTAATTATTTTCCAAAATAAAGCTGGAAAAAATCGTTTAATCAAAACAGCTTTTATTTCTTTGTTACCAATTAAAATCTCTTTCTTTTTCCGAGATACTGCATTCAATAATTGAGCAACACAAATTTCAACCGACATTCCTGTAGCTTGATTATGATCCATTATTCCGTGTGTTTTCCCCGCTGAATTTAATGCATTCATCGAAATATTTGTATTTATTTTTCCTGGACAAGCAATCGTAACATGAATATTGTTTTTTTCTTCTTCTAACAAAACACTTTCATAAAAACCATGTAAAGCATGCTTTGAAGCACTATAAGCAGAACGTAAAAAGAAGCCAAATTTCCCTGCAATACTTGAAATAACAACGATGTGTCCTGATTTTTCTTGTTGCATATAAGTCAATACTGCTTTCGTTAATGCAATGTTTCCAAAATAATTAATCTCCATAATTCGACGATCAATTTCTAAAGAAGTTTCCCATGCTTCAGAACGCTGACTCAATCCACCGTTATTAAATAAATAATCAATCCTTCCATATTTTTGAATGATTTTTTGAGCTAATTCAGGAAAATTATGAGCATATTCTAAATCTAATGTTAAGCACAAATGATTTTCAGAATTTGGAAGTGTGTTTTTTATTTTTTCAAGACTTTCTATTTTTCTTGCTGAGAGAACCACAAAAGCTCCAAAATGAGCTAATTGACGTACAATTTCTTCCCCAATTCCAGATGAAGCACCAGTTACCCAAACAATTTTATTCTGAAAATTTTGCATTTTTTAAACTTATATGATTATCAAATGTAGTTAAAAATCGATTTTAAATGTTGTTTTTTCATTCGGAATCGAATAAACTTCTATTTCAAAAGAATGCAAATCAAGAATGCTTTTCACGATTGATAAACCTATTCCAAAACCTTGAACGTCTGCTGTATTTTTACTTCTAAAAAAAGGTTCGAACAAATTTTTCATATCTTCTTCTTGAATACCTAAACCATCGTTTTCAAATAGTAAACTTAATTGCTGATGATGTAAACATAGTTTGATCATTACTTTATTTTTTACAGAAAACTTACAGGCATTATCAACTAAATTTATGAAACAAGTTTTTAATAAGGTTTCGTTACAAAAAACATACAAATCATCATCGTTCTCAGGTAAATCACTCATTTCAAAAACAATTTGAGCCGCATGATTTGATTTTAAAAAATCTTTGCGAACATCCCAAATAATTTCGTCTAATCTAAATTTTTTAAATCCTTTTCTATCTTGACTTTCTGTATATCTTGACAAATCGATTAATTGCTTTGAAATACTGTTTAATTTTGTTAAATCTTGTAATATGGATTCCAAAGTTTTTTTATAATCTTCTTGCGAGCGTATCGATAAAAGTGTGACTTCAATTTGTGCTGTAATTGAACTTAAAGGATTCATCATTTCATGGGAAATATTTGAAACAAAGGCTCGTTGAATTTTAAATGTTTTTTCAACTCTGTCTAACATTTGATTAAATGTTTTTATTAATCTTGAAATTTCATCTTTTTTATTTTGAGGTTCAGTTAAGCGAGATGCCAAGTTTTTGAAAGATAATAAATCTACTTGATTCATAATATTTGAAATTGGATTTAAAGCATTTTTTGAAAAACCCCACCCTGAAATAGCTAATATTGAAACAATTAAAACAAACATTATCATTAAATTCCGTGCTAAATGGTTAATATAACCATGGCCGTATTTATCTTCTCCAATTGCAATTATTTTATATTTTTCATGGTTTATTTCAACCAAATAAGCTACCAAATCAAAATTATCAATTTCTTTATAGATCTTGTTATTATTCGTTATTTTTGATAATATATTTTTGTATTTCTTATTTTTTAATCGATTATTATCATTAAATCGATCATAGGAATAAATAAATTTATTCTTTGAATTTAAAATTGAAAAATTTGTAAACCCTAATAATTCATGTTTATCTGGTTTGATTAACTTTACTAATGAACTATCAATTTGAATTAATTTAAAATACAATCTTGTATTAACTTGAGCTTTATTTTCTAACCGTGAATAAAAATAGCTATCCCGTTCCTGATGTGATAAATAATAAATAGCAAAAAAAGAAAAAAGCAACAAGGAAGCTGTTATGGAAATAAAATATAGTGTTAATTTTGTTCTAACTTGCATGTTACTTAAGCTCTTAAAATATAACCTCTACCATGAATCGTTTGTATTAGTTTATCTTCAAAATCTTTATCTATTTTTTTTCGGAGGTAATTTACATAAACTTCGATGATATTAGTACCTGTATCAAAATGAATGTCCCAAACATTTTCAGCTATTTCTTTTTTAGAAACGACCTTATTTATATTTTCAATAAAATAAACGACTAAATCAAATTCGCGAGCTGTTAAATCAATGTTTTTTTGGTTTCTTTTTACTGTTTTTTTGTCCAAATCTAATTCTAGATCTTTCACTTTAATTAGATTCGATTTTTCTTTTTCTTGAATGGTGCTTCTTCTATGTAATGCATTAATTCTTGCTAATAATTCTTTAAACTCAAATGGCTTTACTAAATAATCATCTGCTCCACTTTCTAAACCTATAATTTTATCGTCTGTTGTTCCTAAAGCTGTGAGAAACAAAATTGGTGTTTGAATGTCCGAATTACGAATTATTTTACAAATTTCAACTCCATTTTTTTCAGGAAGAATAATATCAGAAATGATTAAATCATATTTATTCGAAAGTGCTAATTGCAACCCTTCTTCACCATTAAAAGAAAGGTCAATCATAAATCCATTCTCCTTTAAACCTAAGCTAATAGATTGCGCCATTTTTATTTCATCTTCAATAAATAGTATTTTCATATCCCTAAAGTAAGAATTAATAATCGCATAGCATTATCAAATGATATTTTTATTTAATCAAAATCACTTAGCTGTATTTTCTAACATCGGAACAAAACTACAACCACCAAAATCTTCTTTCTTCAATTCTGTTTCAGATAATTTTGTTACTAAAATCATTCGCTGCATAGCACCTTCGCCTAATGGAATAACCATTTTCCCTCCGACTTTCAATTGGACTACTAAATCTTCTGGAATAAATGGTGCTCCGCAAGTAATCAAAATACGATCAAAAGGAGCAAAAGTTGGCAATCCTTTGTAGCCATCTCCAAAAGTTAAACGCGGATTAAAATTAAAATGATGAATGATTTTTTTAGAGTTAATAAATAACTCTTTTTGTCTTTCTATCGTAAAAACTTTCGCTCCAAGATGACATAATATACACGTTTGATACCCCGAACCTGTTCCTATTTCAAGTACTTTATCCCCTTTTTTCACATCTAATAATTGTGTTTGAAAAGCAACAGTGAACAATGAGTTGACGTCTCATTCCTTTATGTTTGAACGTATCTTGCATAACACAAAAATAAAGGTTTCTTTCGAATTGGAATAAATGATTTTCAAACAGTCAATTGTTAGTGTTATTTATTCCTCATTTTTAGTTTTGTCAACTTGAGTAATTTATTAACTTTGGCTTGCTTAAAATCGAAAATAAAATGGCAATACCCAAAAAAGAATTAGAATTTAATATGAATGACGACTTAATGAGGCTGAAAATTGCTGAGTTAGAACGTAAATTAAACACTGTTTACGAAGGCGGTGGAAAAAAACGTATTGAAAAACTTCATGAAAGTGGAAAATTAACTGCCCGTGAACGCATAGATCTTTTATTAGATAAAAATACACAACGCTTTGAAGTTGGTGCTTTTGTTGGAGATGGAATGTACGAAGAACATGGAGGCTGTCCTTCTGGTGGAGTTGTTGTTGTTATTGGTTATGTTTCTGGCAAACAATGTATTGTTGTAGCTAACGATGCAACCGTAAAAGCAGGTGCTTGGTTTCCTATAACTGCTAAGAAAAATTTAAGGGCTCAAGAGATCTCTATGGAAAATAATCTTCCCATCATCTATTTAGTTGATTCCGCAGGTGTTTATTTGCCAATGCAAGATGAAATTTTCCCAGACAAAGAACATTTTGGACGTATATTTAGAAACAATGCCATTATGAGTTCAAGAGGTATTGTTCAAATTGCTGCTGTCATGGGGAGCTGTGTTGCTGGCGGAGCGTACTTACCTATCATGTCTGATGAGTCCTTAATTGTTAACAAAACAGGAACTATTTTCCTGGCCGGTTCTTATTTAGTGAAAGCGGCTATCGGTGAATCAATTGACAACGAAACACTAGGCGGCTCAATTACACACACTGAAATTTCGGGTGTCTGTGATTATAAATCCGAAAACGACCAAGAATGTTTGCAAACCATCCGTAATTTAATGGATAAAATCGGGCATACTGAAACCGCTGGATTTGACCGAAAAGAAGCTGTTGTCCCTAAATTTGATGTAAAAAAAGTTTATGGTATTTTGCCTTCAGATAGAGCTAAGCCATACAGTATGCATGAATTAATTCAGTGTATTGTTGATGATTCAGATTATACCGAATACAAAGCAGATTATGGAAAATCAATCGTTTGTGCGTATGCAAGAGTCGATGGATGGAGTGTTGGAATTGTTGCTAATCAAAGAGACGTCGTAAAAAGTGGAAAAGGTGAAATGCAATTTGGAGGGGTTATTTATTCTGATTCTGCAGATAAAGCAGCTCGTTTCATTATGAATTGCAACCAACGAAATATTCCATTAGTTTTTCTACAAGACGTTACAGGCTTTATGGTTGGTTCAAAAAGTGAACACGGTGGAATCATTAAAGACGGCGCTAAATTGGTAAATGCAATGGCTAATTCAGTTGTTCCAAAATTCACGATTGTTGTTGGAAATTCTTATGGAGCAGGAAATTACGCCATGTGTGGAAAAGCTTACGATCCGCGATTAATTGTTGGATGGCCAACTGCTGAAATAGCGGTAATGAGTGGTGCTGCAGCAGCAAAAGTATTGTTGCAAATTGAAGTTGCTTCTTTAAAAGCGAAAGGAGAAGAAATTACACCAGAAAGAGAATCAGAATTGTATAATCATATTAAAGATAAATACGACAAACAAACATCTCCTTATTATGCTGCTAGCAGATTATGGATTGATGCCATCATTAACCCCATTGAAACAAGAAAAGTAATTTCATTGGGGATAGAAATGGCAAATCACAAAAAAGCTGAAAAAGCTTACAATGTTGGAGTGATACAATGTTGATAATAAAATCGTTCAATCGTTATTCATTACAAAATATTAAACTAAAAATAGAATGCATTTAGACTGGCAAATAAAACCTTATTCAGAATTAAGTTTAAACGAATTTCATGACATCATTCGATTGCGCTTGAAAGCGTTTGTTATAGAACAAAATTGTTTGTACTTAGATTTAGATGGAAAAGATAAAAAATGTTACCATTTAATTTGTCGAGATGGTATTGGAAAAGTTGTAGCTACAGCCCGTATTTTACATCCTGGTGTTTCTTATCCAGAAGTATCCATTGGTCGTGTGGTTATTGATGAATCAATTCGTGGAAACGGTATCGGACATGAATTAATGAAAAAATGCCTTCAATTTGCAAAAGAAGAATTTGGTGTTGTCCCAATTAAAATTTCTGCTCAAAAACATTTAGATAAATTTTATGGAAGTCATGGATTTATTTTTACTGGAAAAGAATATTTAGAAGACAACATCCCTCATATTGAAATGTTATATACCCCTTTAAACTAAACAAAACGATGAACAAAAAACTATTATTTGCCGGTTCTGTTATCCTTATTTCTGCTGCTTGTACAGTACAAAAGAAAAAAGATTCTTCAGCTCCAGTTGTATCAAGCGCTGCATCTTCAGTAGCTCCTCCTAAAAATGAAATTAAAGAAAATCCGTACAAAACGATCAACACCTCTTATTTAGATAGAAGTGTTCGACCGCAAGATGATTTTGCTCAATATTGTAGCGGAACATGGGTTAAAAACAATCCTGTTCCTTCCACCGAATCAAGTTGGGGAAGTTTCAATGAATTAGAAAAAACAAACCAAGTCAAATTAACTGAAATATTAGAAAAAGCAGTTAAATCGAATGACAAAAAAGGATCTCAAAATCAAATATTAGGCGATTATTACAGCGCTTTTATGAATATGGAAGCTAGAAATAAAAAAGGAGTTACCCCTATTCAAGCCGAAATAAATAAAATCAAAAACATCAAGTCAAAACAAGAAATTGTTTCCTACATTGCTGAAGCACATACTTATGGAATCGGTATGTTATTTGGAATCGGTGTCGATCAAGATTTGAAAGATGTTAATAATAACACAATGTATGTGGGACAAGCAGGAATTGGTTTGCCTAATTGTGAATATTATTACAAAAAAGACAAAGAAGTTATTTTACAAAAATACGAAGAGCATATTACACGTATGTTTCAAGGATTAAAATACGATGAAGTGACATCAAAATCAATGGCTAAATCTGTCATCGCATTTGAAACAAATTTAGCTAAATCAATGATGACTCCTGCTGAAAATAGAATTCCTGAAAACACGTACAATCCTGTCAGCAAAAAAGAAATTGACAAAACATTTGGGAAATTTGATTTTGAAAGCTATTTATTAGGAATACATTCACAAAGTTTTGATACAATTATAGTTGGTCAACCAAAATACATCCAAAAAGTGGCTGAGGTTTTCGAAACAGAAAAAATGGAAAACTGGAAAAATTATTTACTATGGTCCACTTTGAATCATTATTCAGGTTTGTTGAATGATGAATTTGTAATGATGAATTTCAAATTTTATAGCGGTGTTTTAAAAGGAAAAACAGAAATGAGTCCAATGAACGAACAAGCTATAGATGAATTAACGTCATTGCCAATTGGAGAATTATTAGGAAAAGCGTTTGTAGATATTTACTTTTCAGAAAATGCTAAAAACAAAGTCAATAAAATGGTTGACAATTTGTTACTTGTATTCAAACAAAGAATCGAAGGATTGGATTGGATGACCAAAGAAACAAAAGAACAAGCTTTGATTAAATTAAATGCTATTGGACGAAAATTAGGATTTCCTGACAAATGGGAAGATTTTAGCATGCTAAACATTTCAAAAGAAGATTATATAGCGAATATCAAAGAAATAGCGCTTTATTCTCATAGAAAAAACATGTCAGAACTTAATAAACCTGTAGATAAATCAAAATGGGGAATGCCTGCCCACATGGTAAATGCTTATTATCATCCTTTGCTAAACGAAATCGCATTTCCTGCTGGAATTATGCAACCACCTTTCTTTGATGAACAAGCGGAGGATGCGGTGAATTATGGAACAATTGGCATGGTTATCGGACATGAATTTACACATGGCTTTGATGATATGGGGTCTAAATTTGCAGCTGATGGAACATTTAGAAATTGGTGGACCGAAGAAGATTTGAAATTATTCAATGAAAAAACATCTTTATTAGGAGCTACATTTTCAAATTTTTGTACAACTGATGGGCAATGTGTAAATCCAGAATTGACCATGGGAGAAAATATCGCAGACTTAGGCGGTTTAACATTAGCTTTCAACGCTTATAAATTAACTGATGAATATAAAAAAGGAGAAATTAGAGAAGGCTTCACCCCTGCTCAACGATTCTTTATTGCTTATGCACAACTTTGGAAAATCAATTATACCGAAGAAGAATTAAAAAACAGATTAGCAAACGATCCACATTCACCAGGAATGTATCGCGTAAATGGGCCTTTGATGAATTGTCCCGAATTCTTTGAAGCTTTCGGTGTCAAAGAAGGAGATAAAATGAGAAATCCTGCAGAAAAGGTTTCTAAAATATGGTAAACTAAAAAAGGGCTTGAAATACAGCCCTTTTCTTTACATATTAATATTCTAGTTTAAATTTAAAAGTACCTTTTTACGGTTTACTTTTTCTACTTTGACAGATTTACTATAATTTAATATAGCATTGATCGTATCGTTTTTCGGTTCCATTTTCAACTCTTTGATTTGAGCAACTTGAGAGTATCTATTCAACATAGGCAAATGCTTTTTTATTTACTTTAATAACGATTGATTTAATTCTTTATTATACTTTTGAAAAAATATTTTAATGATTTTGCAAAAACTAATTTTTAATATTCTACACTTCGTCTATCCTTTGTTCCGTAAATTTATGAACAAACAATCATACTATTATTTAGTTTGTGGCGGAGGAAATACCGTTTTAGGATTGTTAATATATTTCATTGCAGATCATTTTTTATTTCACAAAGCAAATGTAGATTTAGGTTTTATTACCTTTAAATCACATATTGCTTCACTAGTAACATCAATAATCATTACATTCCCTATTGGATTTTTATTAAACCGATACATTGTTTGGCACGATAGTAATTTAAATCCTTACACACAATTATATCGTCATTTTATATTGGTAATTATATTTTCCATTTTAAATTATGTTTTATTAAAATTATTTGTAGAATATTTCAATTGGTGGCATTTTCCTAGCCAATTTATTACTACTTGTATAATCGTAATCTTTAGCTACCTCTCACAAAAATACATCTCCTTTCGGAAAGTAAAGACCTCATAAACACAAATAAACTACTAATTAACAGCAACTAAAACCTTCTTCCCTCAATTAACACCTCTTGAAAAAAAATTATATATTTGTACATTCGATTTTTACAAAAAAAAGAAATATGAAACAACGACACTTCTACTCCTTTTTGCTATTGACTGTTTTTTTTAGCACAGCTCTATTTTCTCAAACCCAAAGCATTGCTTATCCAGCAGTTGGAAAAGGAGTTGCTACAACATTTGTAACAGATTACCATTGTTTAGGAATCAATACATCTGCATTAGGTTGGGGAACAGGATTTAAAGATAAAAAATTCACCATGGGCTCAAGTGAATTCAGTATGGGAATGTATTCAGACAGTTTAAGTTCAACAAAATTAAAATCATTCTATCATTCCGTAGCAAATAATATTACTAAAAAAGACACAAATACATTTGATTGGAATAAGCAAAGAAATGCAGCTGCAGATTATGCGCAAGCAGGAATTGCGGTATTTGCAGATTATAATTGGCTTGGATTTTCATTTCAAGGTAAAAAATTTGGCGGATTTGCATTTAATATCAATGAAAATTATTCTTTCAATGCCAAGCTGAATCAACAAACTTCTGATATTATTTTCAGGGGAAAATTGTCAAATTACTTTGATTCGTTAACAGTTGTTTTTGGTAGCGATACCTCAACAATAGCAAACAATGGAAACATTTCCTCAGACACATTAAGTCATGTAATCACAGGGAAAATTAGTTCTCCCCTCCAATTAAGTACCATCACAAATGGTTCGCATATTCAATTAATGTGGAATCGTTCTTATAATTTTGGTTATGGTCGTAAAATAATTGCAATTGATTCCGTTTTTGAAATTTACGGAGGTATTGGAGGTCGCTTTATACAATCAATGGCTATGTTCAACATGAACTCAGACGCAAATGGTTTACAAATGTACTCTTCCATAACACCTGCTTTTAATATTAATTACGGAAGTATCGCTTCTATAAATCCTTCAAACTTTCAATCCAATTCAGGTTTACTTCCAAAATCAGTTGGGAATGGATATGGTGTTGATTTATCGGCAAGTGTAATCATATTCAAAAAATTAAAAGTTGCTGCTTCAGTGAATAATATTGGTAGTGTCACCTATACTCGAAATGTGTATCATGTAAAAGATTCTCTCTTAGGAAACTTGAGTGTCAACGGATTGTCGAGCTATGATGTAACTAAATCAATCGATCAATTATTGAAAGACAATGGTATTTTAACAATACAAGGAACAGAAAAATATGTTTTAAAAAATGCTTCTAATTTTAGATTTGGGGCAAGTTTTCAACCGTTTAAATTTTTACATTTCGGCTTTGATATGATTGCACCCTTCAATAAAGAAAATCCAGGAAGTATTCAAAATGCAATTGTTTCATTTGGAGGAGAAGTAATCATTTTAAAACGAATTGCATTAAGTACAGGATATTATGGTGGGGGAATTTATCAAAGTAATATTCCGATGGGTATTAATTTTATTTTAAAAGATGGAGCGTATGAATTTGGGATTTCTTCAAGAGACATTTTAAGATTTTTCACATCAAATGCGCATAGTATTTCAACGGCTTTTGGTTTTGCAAGATTTAGATTTTAAACATTTTACAACACAATAAAAAAGTACTTAATTTCTTGCTCAATTTGAAATTTATTAATCAAATGATTCTCAAAATAATCATCGCAACTTTTTTAATTGTAAATAATCCTCTTTTAGGACAAAGTAATGGATTAACAACTAAACTCCTAAACGATGAATATACATGGGATAAAGTATCCATGGAACAACTCGATAGTTTTTATTTGGATTTAAGCAATTTAAGAAACACCAAATATGAAACTCATATTCGTGTTTTCATGAAAGGTCAAACACTTGATTTTTATTCCGCTGAAAACAAAAAAAACATTGGTTTTTTAACCAATTATATTATTGAATATAGCCCTTTTAAAAGTTCTATCAACAATTCAGAACAAAACAAAGCATACCAATATGTCTATGAGAAATATCGGTTAAATGACCAGCTTGTTGATTCCGTAGTAAATTCAATGATCTGTAAAGACTTCTTCGAAATACCAACTGATAGTTTGATTTCAAATTGGGAATTAGATTATGTTCATTGCAATGGAATTAAGTATCAATATATGTTAAATGGCACATATTCACAAAAAACTTTTCGCTGCCCCCAACAACAAAACGACACTTTAAAAGAAAAGGCATTGATATTAAAAAATATGGAAGTCATACAATCGCTTTTTAAACTTGACTCATTATATTTAAGTTTTACAAATATATTACCATCTAAAAAAACATATTCTCCAGATGGTTTCGAAATGTTGTATATATTATCCATGAAACAGAATAAAAATTGGAATAAATCCAAACCAATAAGAGATTATCAAAAATCTATAAAAGATATTATTGACAATTACCTGAATTCTGAACTTCTGAAAAAAAAGAATCAATTTGACAAACTAATTTGCTACGATGAATACCTATTAGAATTCAATAAAAAAGGAAAATTAAAAAACATCAAAATAAATACCTTTGATAAAGAAAAAATAGAAAATTTCATGGAATTTAAATCTTATCTTACTGAAAAAAAAGAAATCAGAAAATGCATTTCTACAATAAAAAAAATATTCATTGGAATCGAATTAGGATTCGTAAACCCAAAATCGAATATTTATCGAATGATTAGCTTTTATCAAGAAAATGAATTCCAACTAATTGATAATACTATATATTAACTTGATTCAAAAGCAATAACCCAAAATGAAAAATAATCACAAAATTAATAGCATCCAAATCATTTTTTTATTATTTTACATCACTTCTTGCTGTACTAATCAAAAAAAAATAAATTTGAATATTAGCAAAGCTGAGCAAATTAGATATTTAAAAATCATTGAACAAATAAATAAATATCAATACGTACCTTTTTACAGGACATTTAAATTAACTAATTCAGATTTGACACAATTCAAGATTAATTCAAATAATGATTCTTTATTTTACAATGATAGCATCTATTATTACAATGCTCGAAAAAAATTTTTCAATCAAAATATCAATCTGATTAAGTGGTTATTTCGCTTTAAAAAAGATAAATCAAAAGTTTTACTCTGGAGAGAATTTCAAAACCCTTGTTGTTCATTCTTTGATTTTCAATCTAATAAATCTAAATCTGCACTTAATCTGATTTTAAGCTACCTTGATGGACATGAAATATCCGATTTTAGATATACTTTCTCAAAATTTCAATCTAAACAAAAATACACGAAATTATTTAATGACGTAGAAGAATTTATTCTAAAAAATGAAATGTTAAACTTGAAACAACTTAGAAAAAAATGGCGTTGGAAAAAGCACCTTTTAACTAATCCTACTAGAAAATGAATTTTTTGACTTGAATTTAATACTTGGTTTAGCTCCAGAATTAAAAATATATCAGCTAAATTCAAAAATAGAACTCAATGAATTAGAAATACTTACAATTATGAAATGTGTGAACAAAAACAAATTAAATTTTAGTAAGAATTGTTCCAATCAAACGATATTTTACCTAACTATGCATATTTGATGAGAAATATAATTACCTTATTTTTTATTTTAGGAGATTTTTTTTTATTTTCACAAGACTCCTGTAAATTTGTAATAAACATTGAACCTACTGTTGAATTTTCAACTGTTTTCATATCATTATCATCCTTAAGCTTTGATTATTCAATTATTCATTCCCCTACGAGAGAAGATTCAATTACTATTCAAAAATATTCGAAATTAATCACAACTGAACCAACTCAAAAAAATCATTCAAACTATTATTCACTAGCATGTTCGTATTGGCAAGTAGGTAAATTAACAGAGGCAGAAAAAATATTTTTAAAAATTGTTGCTTCAAATGAACCATATTATATTCAAAATTATTCTTTTTCCTCTGACATTGCAGGTAAAACAACAAACACTTATGGATATGGTAGTTATACAACTAATTACAAAAATTATGCTTGTAGGTATCTCACAAAAATTTATATTGAAAACAAAAACTACGACCTAGCACTTCAATACCTTATGTATGCCGACAATAAATTTACTGTTGTACAAAACTGTGGAACAGGATACCAATGGTATCGAGACGAAATAGATGGTTTGTATGGACTTATTTATGAAGGATTAGGGGAAAATAAGCAAATTATTGATTTATTTTTACCTCAATACTCCAAGCATTCAAATGGTATATTAACCCGGGCAATAAAAAAAGAGTACTCACAAAAAGAAATAGTTGAATTTTTAACGATTGCTGAAAATTCTATTATTTACGTTGCTGACACTTTTCAAACCGCTTCATTTATCACTTACAATGATGATGAAAATAAGGAAACTACCATCGAGTCGAAATATATCTCAGGTTCAGCTACAATAACCTTGTTTGGAAGACAAATAACAATGCCATCAGCACCCTTAGAAAATGGAGAAATTATTTCAAAAGAACTCTTTTTAAAAGAATTTAAAACATCCAATTTTTACATCACATTAATCGAATAGTAATAAAATTGACCATATATCATTTCAACAGTTTACCTACCTCAATCAAAAAACAAATTTTTAGTAATTATAGATTTACTTTAACTTCGAATTCTTAAAAGATAATGTTTTTTTAAGAGATTTACTATTTTTAGATTAAGTATCATCGTATATTTTCTGATTAAATAAAAAAATAATCCATTAAATTTATGTTTTTCAATTTCATATATTCATTCTATGATACAAAATAATAAACAAAATTATATACTTGAAAATCTTTACACTGTTTTTGCAAAATATCAAAGTAGCTCTTTTTTAATAGGAAGTCCTATATACGATGATATTGAAATCTGGAAAAAAACGTTGAAAAATAAAAAACTTCACGAATTAAACGATGATGATTTATCTCGATTCGTTGGAAAAGCAATGTCAACATGGGGAAATGAAAATGATTTCAAATATTATCTTCCTCGAATATTAGAATTATGCTATGAACTTCAAGCTCCATACGATATTAATATAATTTACAGTAAATTAGAAGATGCAAATTGGAGAAACTGGAATTCAATTGAACAAAAATCTATCTATGATTTTTCCATCGAACTTTGGACAAATTTATTAAACAATTCAAGTGAAAAAGCCATATACGAATTCAAAAATTATTTTCATACCCTCATGAATTTTCACCCCAACTTTACTGAACTTCTACATTTATGGACTTTAAATAATCAATATGCATCCATAAAACATTTAGTTAATTATATCTTAGAAGAAAAACAATTCATTTTCGACTTAAATTATATCAATTCAACACCAAAAAATTACAGCAAAATAATAGAATTTAAATCTTGGTTATTATCTGAAACGGTCAATCAAAAAATTGAAAATAGCTTTTTTGAAAATCCTGATTCAGATATCGCAGAAAAATGTTCTTGGGCTCAACAAATTTTAATATTCGAAAGAAATCTTTTAAAATAGATTTGAATCATTAATTTTACTGGATAATGAAAAAAACCAAAGTTAATTTTCAAGATAAACTTCCGCTAACTTGTACTCGAAAAGGTACTTGTTGCTATGGAAATAATGTATTTGTAAACCCCTGGGAAATTATTTGTTTGGCTAAAGAAAAACAAATGACTCCTAAAGAATTCCGAGACAATCATTGTACTTTTGGTGGGATTTTATTGCTTTTTAACGGACATAAAAATAAATCTGGAAAAAAGGCTTGTAATCAATACATTGAAGACATAGGTTGCGGTGTACATTCGGGCAGACCTTTGGCTTGTAGATTATTTCCATTAGGCAGACAAATACAACATGAAAAAATTCATTATATTTTTCAAGGCGAACATTTTCCATGTCTAAAGGAATGTCCTGAAGTTTCTAATTTACCCAATTTTAGTGTCCATGATTATTTGAAAGGGCAAGAAACTTCATGTTTTGAACAAGCACAAGATGAATATTTAGAAGTTATGCAAAATCTGGGAGACAATGCTTTGACTTTATTGTTAGATACACATTTAATTCACGATACTGAACATAAAACACTAGCTAATTGGCGAACCTTAGGTAATTTAGATATCACGACATTAACGTCTAAACTTGAATCAGAATGGCTTGACCTCTTGTTGTTGCCTCCTATTTCTGAAAACCTGGATAATTCTGTCCTATTTGTCAATCAACACAATGAACTGTTACAATATAAAATTCAAGAAAAATTTGAATCCTTACAAACAAATCAAGAATTATTTGAAGCATCACTAATTTGCATGAACTTAGCATTAATATTAGCACAAGTAATTGGAGCAGTTCCAAAAAACATCGTTGACCATTGGATTAATATCGCGATAGAAAATGGAGGTATTGAATAAAATTACTAACTTCATAACTCAAAATAACAACATTATTGAAATGAAAATTTTTCTATACCTCGTACTTTTCTTTCATTTTACAGGAAATACACAATCAAATAACACTATTGAAACAACTTTTGATTTTATTTTTGGTAAAAAATACTTTCAAAATAACATCTTCTCACCTTCATTGAATACAATGAATAAATATGAATTACTTTCTCCATTAAATTATTTAGGTTTTGGATTAACGGGGTCTTATGTGAAAAATAAGAAAAGTTACTATGATGGGCATTTAGAATATACGCAAATTATTCCACAAAAGATTTACACAACAGATTCAAATCAAATGAATATTTCAGGGTTCAATCTTGGCTATGGTTTTTTAGGACGAGATCTTTTTAGAAAAAGTCGAACAATTGATTTAATATTTAGTTTAGGCTTCAATACTGGGAGATTAAAAGTAAATGCACTAGAAAATGGAAAATATAAAAACCCCTATTTTTCACCAATGATTTCTATTAATCCTCGAATAAATTTCAATAAAATCTCAATTTTTGGCAGAGTCACTTACGAATATGATATATCAAAAAGTAATTGGAGACATACCAATATTTCTAATGGTCCAAATGTAAATTTATATCCGATAAAATCAACTGGATTATATGCTGTTGTTGGTATTGGGGTAATTATTCCTGATTAAAAATTATGTTGACTTTATACTAATAACCTCAGTTCGATTAATATTTTGGCACATAAAATAATATTCAAAAACTATCTAATTTACAAAATGAAAAGAATACTATATCTTTCACTACTGCTGTGTATCTTTCAATCTTGTCAATATCAATCTTTTTTAAGATATTATTTTCCTACAAAAAAAACTAATTTCCCGCATTTTTCTAAATGGGATGAATTAATTGGATCTAACTCAAATCCTTTAAGAAGTTGTTACGATGTTAAATTTTATGATTGGACAGTGCATACTTATCCTGAAAAAAAAATGATACAATCAGAAATGAAAATTGTATTTGAAATGCAATGTGAACAAGATACTGTACTCTTTGATTTTCAAAACCATTTAAAAATGGACAGTCTCAAATGTTCTGAACCGCTAAAAAAAATTATTCGAAAAAAAGATGTTATTTTTTTAATTTTCAAGCAAGTAAAAACGAAAAACAAAACCATAAATTTAGATATTTCATACCATGGTACTTCTGTTAAAATACTAAGTTACACTGCAATTAATTGAAAAAAAAAAAAAAATGGAAATCCATGGGTCTGCACAGCTAATGAAGGTATTGGTCCACATCACATGATGCCTTGTAAAAATTTGCTTTCTGATGAACCAGACAGTTGTATGATTAGAGTTGGCGTGCCGAAAAATTTAGTAGGTGTTGCAAATGGGAAATTAGAACAAGTTGTAGAAACAGATTCTGAAAAAATATTTCATTGGAAAGTTCGTAATCCTATAAACATTTACAATATCTCATTTAATGTTGGAGATTTTGTGAAACTTGAAAAAGAGTATCAAGACATCCATAACATGGATCATAAAATTCAAATCTATGCACTTAGGTACAATCAAAGTGTTGCTGATACATTTTACAATCAAGTTCCTATAATATTAAAAAAATTGGAAAACATGTTTGGTATTTACCCTTGGTGGGAGGATCAATGTAAAATTATTGAAACTTGTTTACCTCATGGACTGTGTATGGAACATCAATCGGCAATTTCTATGACAGATGCTTATTTATACAATTACAAAGGATTTAATTTTACACTTATACATGAATTAAGTCATGAATGGTGGGGTAATAACGTAACAGCGTATGATTACGGTGATTTATGGTTACACGAAGGATTTGCTAATTATACCGAAATGTTGTTCTTAGAATCATTATTAGGTAAAGATGCTTATAATAACGCCATTCATTATTTTTCAAACTCTATTTCAAATAAAAGACCGATAATCAAACCTTATGAAGTACGATACAACTGCCTTGTTCATAAAGACGATGAGGATATTTACAACAAAGGAGCATTATTTCTACACACTTTAAGAAAACAAATCAATAACGACTCACTTTTCTTTAATTTATTAAAAGAAACACAAACAAGATATGCTAAAAAGAAGTTCACTAGTAATCAATTTTTGAATTTAGTAAATGAATTTACAAAACAAGATTATTCTCTTTATTTTGATTTATATTTAAACAAAAATATACCTCCAACACTTGAATTTCAAATAGATAAAACGCAAAAAGACAGCAATATTTTATCCTATAAATGGAAAAATGTCTTCTCTGATAATTTTAAAATGAACATTCCTTTTTTCGTAGGAGAACAGAAAATATTTATATATCCAAATTCAGATTTACAACAAGTGAAATTTCCTAAGAGCAAACAATATTTTTTTGACATTTCTCAATTTGGTTATATTCTTTTCAAAGAAGAAACAAACAAGTAAAAGGTTAACATTATTTTGAAACTTAAAACTCAAAATAAAATTATCACTTTTTACCCCATTTTTTTTTAATTTTAGCTTAGTTTTCAAGTGATAATATTTTTTACAAAGGAATGAACCCAAAAGTTGATCTATACTTAAACAAAGCCCTGAAATGGCAAGAAGAATTAATCAAATTAAGAGAAATTGTATCGGATTGTAATTTAATTGAGGAATTAAAATGGAAAGTTCCATGTTACACTTTTCAAAATGGAAACATTGTCTTAATCCATGCTTTTAAAGAATATGTTGCTCTTTTATTCATGAAAGGAGCACTACTCAACGATAGTCATGGAATCTTAATTCAACAAACTGAAAATGTTCAATCTGGCAGACAAATTCGATTCAATTCACTTGAAGAAATAATTGCTTTAGAATCTATTATTAAAAGCTATATATACGAAGCCATCGAAGTTGAAAAAGAAGGTTTAAAAAAAAAAAAAAAAAAAATGGAAGAATATCAACTTCCCAGTGAACTTCAACAAAAATTTAAGAATGATAAAAATTTTGAAGCAGCATTTGAAAAGTTGACACCTGGTAGAAAACGAGCATATATATTACATTTTTCAGCTCCAAAACAATCCAAAACAAGAGAATCAAGAATTGAAAATTCAACTTCACGAATTCTACAAGGAAAAGGATTAAACGATTGTGTCTGTGGATTATCTAAAAGAAAACCGAATTGCGATGGATCCCACAAATATATTTAATGAAAAGAAAAGTCAATGCAAACATCTTAACATAATTCAAACTAATGAAATTATGTTAAATCAACTATTAATATTCGTGAACTTCATTAAAATAAGTACTATATTTTTGTTTTTTATTTCATGTAATCGAATAAAAAACAAAGGAATTGAAATTGCAGAAAACACGAAGAATAACATCCATGAAAAATCTAATAACTTTAGAGATAAATTCTTACCGAAATTTGATGCCTATCAAGCTGATACTAAATTTAACAAACGAAGATTTAAAGATTTTATTCAAATTGAACTTACACCAGATATCCGAAATATCTATTGCTTTGATGATGCCACTGGAATCGATTCCGATTATCAATTTGCATTCAATTGCTCAAAAGAAACCGCTGATAAGCTGATAAAAAAACACCAGATGAAAAGTAATGATCAATCTTTAGATTATGCTTTTAGCTTTCAAAATGATTTTAAATGGTGGGATAAAAAGAAAATTAAAAAACTAAAATTGTACTATTTCAATTCAGATAACAATTATTATCAATATTTCTGGTATGATGAACTGGAACATCAAGCTTATTATTTTGATTTTGATATGTAACAAAATACAAACATGTCATGAATGTGAATTTAATCACATATTGATTGATTCATGAATGAATTATTAAAATTTCACATAAAAAAGAGATTATTTATCTTATAATCGTGCTATTTTAAAAACCACTCAGAAATTAGCTATTCATTTAACCCATTTTCAAAACAAATTCAAAAACATTAAATAATTCAAATTAAAATTGTTAAATAATGAAAACCATATTACTTGTATCTTTATTTATTTTCATTTGGAGTTGTTCAACTAAACCGAAACAAATCCAAACAACTAAGAAAATTAAGCCAACAATTAATTTATACACACAACAACATGCTACTCAAGATTCAATAAATGAAAACGATACGAATACTTTAATTGGAAAACGAAATTTCATTTTTCAAACTTTCCTCAAAAGCTATCCTTGTACTGAATTTGATAGTTTAATTGATATTAATTACGATGGAAATCTTGATTATATCATTGGTTTTTATAGTCTTAATGGTACTGGTTTCAAAAATAGAATTAAAGTTTATTTATACAATCAAATTACAAAATCTTATATTGCTAATAAAGAACTTTCAAAGTTACGCAACCCAACATTTTACATTAAGAAAAAAAAGATTACTGAATTTTATATCGGAAATGGAGGAGGAAACGGAAAAGAGTTAATATGGAAAAAAAATCAGTGGGTTACGAATAAAGAATTTACTGTCCGCAACAACGATTCTTTAACAACTTGGGAAGTTCAATATAAATTTGTCGATTTAATTGAAGTTTCAAAACAAGCTTTTCAAATGATTCCTCCTAAGAATATACTAGAAACAAATGTTAAGTAATCAATAAAGTCAGCTTTATTTCCTGAAAACAACTTCTCTTTTCTTTCACTTTCTAGATACTTTGTACATTTGTAAAAATAATAGCTATTGTAAGATGAAAATTTCATATACTCTTTCAAGCATTTCTCACAATGAATTAGATGCAGTGTATGAAATGTGCAACTTCGAACTCGGGCAAAATTATATCAAAAAAGAATTTTTTATAGACAGTATTACAAACAAAAAAAGCATTGTAAGAGTTGCAAAAATAAAAGCAAAAACAATTGGTTTTAGTATCGCAATATTATACACTAAAGATGAATTAATTGAATATTTAACAGATAAAAGAGCTGAACAGCTAGTACTACCTCCTTTAGAAAATCAATTGGTTGGAATTACTAAAATAGTTGTTGTACTTGAAAAGTTCAAAAAAAATGGTATTGGTATAGACTTGTTAAACGATTCTTTAAAATTAATTGGGAATCATCAAATTGGGTTTATATTCGGCTTTGCATGGAAAAGCAAAAATAGTATTAATGCCAAACGAATTCTAGAACGAAATAATTTTAAAGAAATTTTGGAAATAAAAAATTTTTGGAACGATGAAAGTATCAGGGAAAATTATTCCTGTCCGGATTGTGGAAATCCTCCTTGTGTTTGCTCAGCTGTTATTTTTATGAAATCAATAATCTATGAATAGAATTAATCGAATTTCAGCAATCTTAATACAATTGCAATCTAAAAAAGTTGTAAAAGCACAAGAAATTGCAGATCGTTTTCAAATCAGTTTACGAACAGTTTACCGTGATATCAATTCTTTAGAAGAAGCTGGAATTCCGCTATATGCAGAAGCTGGAGTTGGTTATTCATTAGTTGATGGATATAAATTGCCTCCTGTAATGTTTACAAGAGAAGAAGCTTTAACCTTTGTAACTGCTGAAAAATTAATCGAAAAATTTACAGACAAACAAACTTTCAAGCATTATCAAACAGGATTAACAAAGTTAAAAGCAGTATTACAAACATCCGAAAAAGAATACATTAATCAAATAGACAAACATTTAATTGTCCAAAAAAGCGAAAGATACCATCCTCCTCATTTCGACTCAAACACCAATGTAATTCAGATAATTCTTGAAAATATAACTAAAAATAAATGCATTAAAATACAATATAATGCGAATTACAATCTTCAGCAAACAGAAAGAATTATTGAATCAATTGGAGTTTATTTTTCATCCAATCATTGGTATTTAATAGCTTTTTGTCACCTCAGAAATGAATATAGAACTTTCAGAGTTGATCGCATCCAAACACTTGAAGGAATAAATTTGAATTATACAAAAAATCATCCTTCTCTTGAAAACTATTTAAATTCACTTCTCAAAGAAGAAAAAGATTTGTTTGAAGTTATTATTGAAGTTGAAAAAAATTGTATCATGTATTTGGGAGAACAAAAATATTACAATGGATTTATTCATCAAATAGAAAAAGAAAACGTCGTTGAAATGCATTTTTTATCAAGTTCAATTGAAGGTTTTGCAAGATGGTATTTAATGTTTGTAGATAAAGCTCAAATTATTACTCCTCCTGCTTTAAAATCGAGAATAATCGAAATTGTTAGTAAAATTGATTTCAAACTATAAATCACTACTGACATACTGTTGTCATATACATCTCTTAATTTTGTTTCATAATTCAAACAAATACAAATTATGAAAACATTTATTGAAACTTTCATCGAAGAGTTGAAAATGGAAGGTGAAAGCACTAAAAAATTACTGACTTTGATACCAAAGGAGAAATTAGACTGGCAACCTCATACCAAAAGTATGACTTTAAAAGCATTGGCTACACATATTTCTGAAATTCCAGGTTGGATAAAAATTGGGGTAACAACGAGTGAAATTAATTTTGCAGATAATCCTTATCCTCCTAAAGATTGTAATTCAGCCGAAGAATTTTTGGATTATATAGATGAAATGATTCTAATTTCTCAAAATGAATTAGGCAAAGTATCGGATGCAATATTAACCGAAACATGGGTTATGAGAAATGCTGAAATTATTTATGCTGAAATGTCAAAATGGGAAGTTATTCGTCATTCTTTCAATCAATTAATTCACCATCGTGCTCAATTAGGTGTTTATCTACGATTACTTGATATTCCGTTACCTGGTGTTTACGGTCCAACAGCTGATGAGTTGCCACATTAAAATGCTGGTAATGGTGGTTCCGATTCCGCTCAACCACCATTACCCTTTTATTAAATTTCTACTTTTTCATTTTGCACCAAACCGAAATGTTTTTCAGCTTCTTTAGTAATATATCCTCCAATTGCTAAAGATGCCGTTGCTGCTGGAGATGGCGCATTTAAAACATGAATTGAATTCCCATGATATTCGATTCTAAAATCGTCACGCGTATCACCATCTTGCCTTAATAATAAAGCCCTTACTCCTGCTCTTCCAGGTTTAATATCTTCCATTGTTAAAGAAGGAACCATTCTTTGTAATGTTTTCAAAAATAATTTTTTAGAAAAGGCTCTTCGGTATTCATCAATACCAAATTTCATATTACCGAAAAATAATTTCCACGTTCCTCTATACGTTAAAGCATCAATCGTATCTCTCCAAGAAAAATCTGTTTTGTTATAACCTTCTCTTTTAAACGTAAAAACAGCATTTGGTCCACATTCAATTTCGCCATCAGTCATTCGTGTAAAATGAACGCCTAAGAAAGGAAAATCTGGATTCGGTACTGGATAAATTAAATTTTTGATTTTATGTTTTGCTTGTTCCGTCAATTCATAATAATCCCCTCTGAATCCAACTACTTTTTCTTTTAAATTAACACCATCTTTTTTAGCCATTCTATCAGCTTGTAAACCAGCACAGAAAACCAAATATTTAGCTTCAAAATTTCCTTTTGATGTAATAATTGTGGATGTATTTGTATTCTTTTTGATTGCAGTTACTTCATGTCCTAATTTTAATTCACTGCTTGGATTCTCTTTCAAAGCCAATTCAACCATTTTCGCTGTAGCACCTCTAAAATCAATAATTCCTGTACAAGGAACCCATATTCCAGCTATACCTACACAACTCGGTTCAATTTCGCTTATTTTTTGGGCATCAATTTTTTCAATACCTTCTATTTCATTTTTTAAACCTGTTTGATAGACTTTCTCTAAATTTTCAAGTTCACTTTCATCGGTTGCAACAACTATTTTTCCACAAATATCATGCTTAATTCCGTGTTCTTTTGCAAATGCAACCAATTCATGACGACCATCAATACAGTTTTTAGCTTTTAAAGAACCTGGTTTATAATACAATCCTGAATGAATTACGCCCGAATTATGCCCAGTTTGGTGATCAGAAAGAATATTTTCTTTTTCAATTAATACCAACTTTAAATTTGGATATTGTTTTTGAAGTTTATACATTGTTGCTGCTCCAACAATCCCTCCACCTATAACTGCTACATCAAATACCATTCTTTCTTATATTTACCGTAATTTTATACAAAATTAATGATTCAAATGAATGAATGAACAAAACAATGATATTTTTAATAAACCCTATTTTTTCCCTAATTTAAATAGTCTAAGATTTATTTGCGCATTTTTATTGTTTCTATTCCATAATATGACTTTCACTAAAAATATTTGGGGTGATTTTTATTCAAATACGTATTTTACTCTTTTTTTATCATTACTAAATAAAGTTTTATTTTCAGTCAATTTCTTTTTTGTAGTTAGTGGTTTCCTGATTACTTATCTACTTTTGCATGAAAAATTTCGAACTAAAAAAGTAAAAATAGGAAATTTCCTAATGCGGCGAATATTAAGGATTTGGCCCCTGTATTTCATACTTGTCGTTTTCGGATTTTTTATCTTTCCCTATTTACCAAATGGAATTCAAACAGTGCATGAACTTTGGCGATTTTCTATTTTTCTTTCCAATATCGATGAAATTATAGTTGGCATGAATGACCCTTTAAATTTTCTAACTGTCAGTTGGACCATTAGTGTTGAAGAGCATTTTTATTTTATATGGGCACTATTTTTTATGGGAATTAATTTTTTAAAAAATAAGCTCTCAATCATGCAACTTACTTTGCTATTTAATAGTTGTTTATTTCTTTTTTCTATAATTTACAGAATAAATCATAACGATAGTGAGCGCATTTTATATTACCATACCTTCTCAGTTTTAGGAGATTTAGCAATTGGTAGTATTACAGCATTAGCTGTTTTTAAGCCGCAAATCATCATTTATTTTAAGAATTTAAGTCGTTTAAAAATCATATTTTTTTATCTATTTTCAATAATCTATTTTATAGGAGAGGGTTTTGTATGGAAAGGGAATTTAATTGCTTTCAACAGAATAATTCCATCTATCATATTCGGTATCTTAATTTTAGAACAAGTTTATTCTTTAAACTCACCTTTTAAAGTAGATCAAATCCCCTATATTAATAAGGCTGGAAAATTAACTTATGGGTTTTACATGTTTCATTCCATTTTCATCTATTATTGGGCAATTTATTTTGAAAATCATCAACTTACTTCAAGCATCCTTTATTTATTTCTTTTCATTGGAATAACATTCACAAGCACATACTTTTGCTCCTATATTAGTTATTATTACTTTGAAGAAAAAATCTTAAAATTGAAAAAATATTTTAAATAATTAGTCTAATTGTTGATCTAAAGGCTTTTGCTCAACAGGCGTTTGATTTTCAGAAAGTGATTGTGATGGAATTTCAATTTTTGAGGGAGGAGTATAACTTACTGCATTTTCAATTTCATGAATTGATTGATCTAATGGTCTTTGAATTTCTTCATTGGTTTCTCTTATAATTTGAGAAAAATTCATATCTTTTTTTATATCCAGACCCGATTTTTTAATTTCATTTTGAACTTCGTTTGAAGCTTCTTTAATTTGATGCATTGTTCTCCCCAATGATTTTGCTATTCCAGGGATACTTTTCGATCCAAAAAAGATTAATATAAAAAGTAAGATCAAAAGAACTTCAGAACCGGCAATATCATTTAAGAAAAGAAGCATAACATATTATTTGAATACAAAATTAAGAATTTATCTAGTAAATCCTTTACTTTTATCGAAGTAACTGTTGAAATTTCTAAAATCAACTCAATTCAATCTTTTAAATTCATTTTATCTATTAATTTTACAATTCTTAAACTTGTTGAAATGAAATTTATTATAGTCACAACCATTCTTTTAAGTCCTCTACTTTTAAATGCTCAAGTTCCAAACAATTCAAAATTAGTCTTGAGCGAAATAATGAAAGGAAATGAATTTGTTGGTTTTCAACCTGAAAACATCCGTTGGTCTGTTGATAGTAAATTTATACTATTTGATTGGAATCCTGAAAAAAATCCAGGAAATTCAACTTATATCTATTCACTGGAAACAAAAAAATACCAAAAAGCAACTTTAGAACTTTTAAATTTATTAGTTGAAAATGATCCTTTACAATTCGGACATAAATCATACTACTACATTATTGATGGTGTATTAGTTCGTTATGAATTAGCCTCCAAAAATATTACTGTAATTTATAAAACAACTCAATTTATTCATTCTATACAACGTATTCCGTTGAATGAAAATGTCTATTTTGTTTCAATTAATAATCTTTTTGTTTATTCTGAAACATCAAAAGGAATAGAACAAATTACTAATTTTATTCAAGAAGAAAAACCAGAAAACACAACCGATTCAACATTTTTAGAAAAACAACAAACAGCATTATTTCAGTATATAAATGATAAAAATAAACGTATTGAATGGCGTAATAAAAATGAAATTCAACGTTTCAAATATCCTAAAGAAATTTACATTGGAAAAGATAATATAGACAACATTCAAATATCAAAAAATGGACAATTTATTTACTACCGAATCTCTAAAGAAATCCATGAAACAGAAACACAATTCGATAATTTTATCACGAATAATGGTTATGTAAAAACCTCAAAAGCAAGATCTAAAGTTACTCTACTTGAACCAAATTATAAATTAGGAATTGTTAACTTATTAAGAGACACAACCTATTTTGTAAATTTTTCTAAATTATCCAATATTCGAAAAAAACCTAATTATTTAAATGATAAATCTGATTATCAAAACGATAGAAATATTATTATACATCGTGTAGTTAATTCAAATAATGGTAAATATGCGCTCATTGATATTCGAAGTAGCGATAACAAAGATCGATGGATTGTTCAATTTAATAATTTAAATGGTGAGATTTTAGAGATTGAAAATCAACATGATGAAGCATGGATAGGTGGGCCTGGAATTCATGAATGGGGAGAAGAAGAAGGTGTTTTAGGATTCTTACCTGATAACGAGACTTTCTATTATCAATCAGAAATCACAGGTTATTCCCATCTATATACTTTTAATCTAAATTCAAAAATAAAAACAGCTCTTACAGCAGGAAATTGGGAAGTTCACAAAGTCAAACTTTCTAATGATGGTAAACGTTTTTACATCACAGCCAATAAAAATCATCCTGGAAATAGAGAATTTTATCATCTATCCATTTCTGATCAAAAATTAACACCAATCCTCACCAAAGAAGGAGCTGTAGAAGTTGAAATATCAACAGATGAAAAATATTTAGCAGTTCGATTTTCGACAAAAAATAATCCTTGGGAATTATACCTTTGCAAAAATGAAAAAAATAACGAGTTGATTCAAATCACACAATCACAAACTGAAAAGTTCAAAAATTATCAATGGAAATCACCTGAAGTTATTAAAATACAAGGTTCTGATGGTAAAGAATTTTACGCTCGAATTTACAAACCAACCAATGAAACCAAAAACAATGCAACTGTTATGTTTGTTCATGGTGCTGGATATTTACAAAATGCACACAATTATTGGAGCTATTATTGTCGTGAATATATGTTTCACAATATGTTAACGGATAATGGTTATACCGTTATCGATATCGATTATAGAGCGAGTGAAGGATATGGTCGTGATTATCGAACAGCTATTTATGAAAATATGGGGGGACGCGATTTAGCCGATTATATCGATGCAAAAAAATATCTAGTAAAAAACTATCATTTAGATTCAAATCGATTTGGTATTTATGGTGGATCTTATGGTGGATTTATCACTTTGATGGGAATGCTAAAAACGCCAGGACAATTTGTTTGTGGAGCGGCATTAAGATCAGTTACAGATTGGGCACATTACAATTTAGATTACACGAGTAACATTCTAAACTACCCAGAAACGGATCCCAAAGCTTACGAGAGAAGTTCACCTATCTATTATGCCAATAATTTAAAAGGTCGTTTATTATTACTTCACGGTATGGTTGATGACAATGTTCAATTTCAAGATGTCGTTCGTTTAAGCCAACGATTCATAGAACTAGGGAAAACCAATTGGGAACTTGCCGTTTTTCCTGTTGAAGCACATAGTTTTAAGGAATCTTACTCATGGACAGATGAGTATAGAAGAATTTATGAGATGTTTTATGAGGAATTGGGAAGATTGAAAGATTAGATTTTAGCTACTAAATACCTGTATATTAAAACGTTCTTACTAGACAAAATTAGTTATGACAATAAAAGAATTACACTCCATTAATGAAATGATTCAAGAAATTGAAGTCATGCAAGAATTATATCCTACATTAGCAACGGAGAAATACCGTGAAATGTTAGTTTCCATGCTCCCACATAATTACAAACAAGTTGCAGTGTATGATGGGGGAAAATGTGTAGGCATTAGTGGCTTTTGGATTGGAACCAAATTATGGTGCGGGAAATATTTAGAATTGGATAATGTCATTGTAATTGCTTCATATCGTTCGAAAGGAGTTGGAAAAATAATGTCTGAATATCTCGAAAAAAAAGCGATTGAATTAAATTGTAACATCCAAGTTCTAGATGCTTATACAACTAATTTTAAAGCACATAGATTTTATTACAATCAAGGATTTAGTCCAAAAGGATTTCATTTTATCAAAATTTTAAATGAAAAAGAAATTCGATAACACGATCAAAAAATCGAATTAATAAAATTAAAAATCATCATCTTCGAATTCTAATTCTGCATCTTTTTCCCAGATTTCCATTTCACATGGTTTACAATTGAATTTCAATTTATACTCATTGTCTCCATTTTTTAACGTTAAAGGTTCAATTACTTTTTCACCCATTGTATCTCTTTGAAATCGTGCACACTTTCCAAGTTCATATTTAACACAATATTTTGTAACCATTACTCTAGATTTCCCTGGATCCCACTGTAATTCAAATGCTTTTTCAATTTCTGTTACACCGTGTCTTTTATAAAATTCACGTGCTAATTTGTTGGAGACATTGTACGTAAAATCCAATTCTTTGACTGGATATGGATGATCTGTTTTAGTTATTTGAAATTCTTCACGGTGATATTCATTGACGCGAATAGTTATCAAATTCTCTAAAACTTCTCTTCTCAATTCGTTTATTTTTGAAATCGGTAAAAACCAATTCGCAGTAAAGTCAATTTCAATTTCATCAACGATAAATGGCGTATTTCCTGTTTTCGCAAGGTTTTTCTTTACATTTGGAATAATTGATTCTTCACTTTTAGCTAGTTCTTTTTCACTATTATAGGATAAACTACTTTCGTGGCCATCTTCATCAATCGCAACTAATTTAAATCCAGATTCTATTTCTGAAAAACACAACTTCACACCTATTTTTCGTATTGTACTATCCTCTCTTTCAACCAATTTATTAAATTCAGCATCCGAATTACGATAAATTTCAGTTCCTACATTAATTTCTTTTAAGGTATTTGGAATCACTAAACTATTTAACACAACATTTATTTGCAATCCATCCCCTTCTCCATTTTCGTTAATAAAGTAAAGGCCATCTCCATTGTTTAAAACTTCCGAATTTTCTATCAAATAGCCTTTCCCTTTCATTTCTAACAACTTCCCGATATATTGTCCTTTAGATTTTGGACTTTCCCAAGAACCAATTTTTTCTTTTCGCTTATTTAAAAAATAATCTGTATATCCTCGATTAAAGCTACGATCCATTTCTGCATCAAAATTAAACGTTGTTCTACCAGAAGAAGCTTTTTGATAATTTTCATTATTTTCTAGAAACATATCTAGTTTTCTTCTCAAAAAAGAAACATTATTTTTCACATATACAATATCTTTCAATCTACCTTCAATTTTAAACGAAGTTACTCCAGCTTCAATTAAATTAGGCAATTGATCACTCAAATCTAAATCTTTAATCGAAAGTAAATGACTATTTGAAATTAAGGTTTTTCCTGTTCCATCAGTTAAGCTGTATGGTAATCGACAATTTTGGGCACAAGAACCTCTGTTTGCACTTCTCTCTCCTCCAGCAATACTCATGTAACAATTCCCACTAAACGAAACACATAATGCCCCCGAAACAAAAAATTCTAGTTCAACATCTGTAGTCTCATGAATTTCTTTAATTTGATCTAAATTCAATTCGCGAGCTAAAACAACACGTTGCATTCCAGCATCTTTCAAAAATTTCACATGTCTTGGATCACGATTATTTGCTTGTGTACTTGCATGAATAACAATTGGTGGTAAATCCATTTCCATAATTGCCATATCCTGAACAATTAGAGCATCTACACCTATTTCATATAATTTGTAAATTAATTTCTTACAATCTTCCAACTCATGATCGTATAAAATAGTATTGATTACAACAAAAACTTGTGCTTTAAATAGATGAGCATAGCGAACCAATTCCTCAATATCTTCAATTGGATTCGTTGCATTTGAACGAGCTCCATATTGAGGAGCTCCAATATAAACGGCATCTGCTCCTGAATTAATTGCTAACATACCTTGCGCTAAATTTTTAGCTGGTGCGAGAATTTCAACTTTCTTTTTCATACTGAGTACAAAAGTCTACATTTTATTCAACGAAAGCAAAAAAGTAGCTGTTTTTTAATTGAAATGCGTGTAATTAGCATCGAAAATCTTAACACTTAGTAACTCCTATGTTTGTTTTATCAAAGAAAAAACTTTAAACAATTCAATTGAATCTTAAAGTCAAGAATATATTTTCTATTTTACAATTATTTTATAAAGGTGAAAAAGAATGAGAGTCGGTAAGTAACTTAATAGTTTA
>JACOTM010000072.1 GCA_016178305.1 Flavobacteriia bacterium
ATGCAAAATTACATGAACGAGTATTGTTTCAAATTTAACCGTCGACAATTTAAGTTAGATGTTTTTGAAAGACTAATTCTTACATCTGTATTATACACATGGTTTTAACTTAAATGGTGGCAAAGTTCCCGACAGGCATTTTAATTTATTTCTTTTTTTAATTGGTTTTTTCCTATTTAATAATATTACTTACGAAATAACTAAAAACACTTTTGACTCTGAAATTATCGATAGTATTATTTTTGTATTATCAATTGCAATTACTTTCTTAATTTATACTTTTACATTTCAAAAAAAATTAAATCAATTTAAAATAGGTTTACTTTCTTTAATCGTATCATTTATAGTTTTTTTAGTTTTTTATTTAAATTACAATTTAACTTTCGAAGGAGATTTTAAACGATTTAAACTTAGAGGTTTAATTCAAGTTGAACAAAAAACATTCATGAACATAAAATATTCTATGTGGGCTAATTCAACTGAAGTTGAACTGGATAAATGGTTGTATGTCGATAGTGTTGATGTTCGAATAGATCGCGGTATATTTGGAATAAAAACTTATTCAAACAACATTGAACTTGTAGAAAATAAATATTGTACAAAACTAAAACACTTTGAAACTTACGAAGATGAAGGGAGATATTATTCAAAAAGAAGATGTTTTTCTCAAGCTATTCAAGTTTATAGTGATTTGATTTCAGCATACCCCAAATATTACAACGGATATTATTACAGAGGTCGTATTTTGTTAGTAAAAAAGCAATACAAATTGGCTTTCAATGATTTCAAATCAGCACTAAGATTACGCATCAAATCTTTAGATAAGAAAAAACTAAATAAATTAAAAAATATAAATTTAGACAATTATATATCAAAATTTATTACCAATATTACGACAAAAAAAAATGTTAAAATTGGATCATTTCTAAAGAACTCTAAGATAATTTACGAACTAAAAACATTTGTAACCTTGATTAATTATTGTAACAACAAACTTTAGCTCAATTGTTTACATAATCAAAAAAACTTGACTTTATTAGATTAAATTTCAATCAATTGGATATAATTAGTCAAGTCTTTTTTTTTTTCATATCTCAAAATGACTCATTAACTTATGGAATTAAGTGACCTTTAAGCGATACCTATTGGAATAAAAATGTAATATAAATAAAGTTTTAGTCAACCTATAAAAGATAGCTTTTTAAGCTGATTACAAACCTGAGAGTAAAATTTTATTTCATATTACAAATTGCCAAACAATTGATTATTCAAAATCATTTCCTTTTAAAAACACTTTATACGCTAAATCAGTATTCGATTCAAATTTCATTTCAGGCGCATAAACTTTCAACTCTCCTTTACGATTAGATTTGTATTCTTTTGTAGATAATAACGCACCTGTTATTGTGTTATAAAAATTGATTGTATATATTTTTTTCTTTTGTAAAAAATAAATTTTAAAATAATAAGTATCATTTTCAATATCAATAGGTTTATCAACCTTATCATCATCATTCGGTTTGTACAAATATTTTTTAGAAAACACCCCTTTTCCTTCATACATATCTCTAATCACCTTAATTGAATCTAATAGATTCATCCAATTTATAGATCGATTATTAATCCAGCCAAAACCTTGTTTCCCTTCTGAAGAAACTTGGGTATATACTTCTAATAAATCTTTACTGGAATAATTATGTTGGATTGATGAATTAATTTCCTTCTCTGTATTAGGCCATCGTTGTGAAATAATAAATTTACCTTCAAATTCTTGTACTTTTGAATAATTTACATTTTCAAAATCAATACCGTCAAAAAAAAGTCTTATTCCTGGAAGATATAACTCCCAATCAGCCTGTCTTTTCACTTCAAAGGAATTCCACCAATCTAAGCCTGCTACTCCACATCCAGCTGTAGCTGTAAACCATAAATCTTGCTTAAACATAAATCCTGTATAATTATTGTAATCTACCGTAGGATTCGAATAATCTTTTAACGGCCAATCTTTAGGAACAGCTACATCTTGACCAAATTCATCATATATAAACATCTTATGCTGAAAATCTGGATACGACAAATTTCCATTTTGATAGCCTACCCCAATATCATTAATTGCTTTAAAACGGAAAGAAATATTTCTATTTCTAACTTTACCTGTTGGTGGTATTATTTCATAAACATAATGATGCAATCCGAAAAAATCGATTTCTGGAATATTAAATATTTCTGGATCAAAAAAAGTAGAGGAGTAATTTAAACCTGAAGACATCGCGATACTTTTCAAATGTAAATCTTCTAAATCATACTCTAAAAATCGAATCATATCATGGGTCCAAATCCGAACTTGTTTCCTATTTTCACTATGATCTGAATTCACAACAACATTTTCACCCTTAATTACTTTTGTTTCTTGCTCATCCTTATAATTATACGTATTATCTACCTCGCTCATTATTTGCCATGCAGCCAAAGAGGTTGAATAACCCCATCTCGAAATCATATATCTGTAATAATTTTTATTAAAATCTTTTGCTTTTTCATTTGAGAAATATTCCAATACACTTTTTACTCCGATTGGCGCCTCATGTGCTATAGTCGCGGGTGTTTTATCTAAATCATTGTAACAGTTTGTTTCCCAACCAATTTCTGAACTTGGCCTTGATTCTAATGGCGTATGAAGTCTCAAACAAAAAATATAATAAATTTCATCCCGAATACAATCTTCATTTAATCTATCAAACTCCCAAGCTTGACCTAACATTGGAGAATAATTACCCAATGCCTCTGATTCCATTTCCATAAACCACGGACTAGCAACAAATCTTGTAAAATTTCCTTTAGATTTTTTTAATTTTTGCAAGGCATTATACAAAGATTCAAAGTCTTTCGGCCTTCCTACCTGATCTAATTTACCATCATGAATATCTGCCCATGGAATCACTTGTCCAACTGGAAAAAAACTAGCTTTTGTATTTGAAAACCTAAAATGCTTATTATCATTTCCTAATTCTAAAAAGCCTTTCCCTTGATTTTGAACAACTATAAATTCAATTACATCTTTGAAATCAGGAGAATATTTGGTAGATAATCTTATTTTAGCTTCATAAGTTCCTGCTTCAGTTGGTGTAAAGCGGGCTCTAAAATTAAATGAAGTCGTATCTTTTACCCACTTATTAACCCTTAAATCTTTTCGATATTCTTCATAATAAAAAGCATCTACAGATTTTATCTTTTTATTATTTAAATAAAAATCTACTGTAATATCAATATCATGACGATTAAATGGGTTTATTTTTTCTAACACTTCATTGGATTGATTAATAAATGCTGAAATTTTAGAGCCAAGTAGTTCAGGTAAAGAAAAACCTATTTCTACTTTTTCAAATTGAAACACCTGTCTTGAAACATTATTAGAACCAAACCAAGCAATAGATACTTGCTGATTTGTTTTTTCAATAACTTTGGAGTGGATAATATCGGGTGTTGGGGCGAGATAATTTTGGCTATAAAGAAAAATATGAATATAAAAACATATTAAAACAAGGAAACTATCTCTCATTTTTTTTCGATTTACACGGAACTGGGTCATCTCCAAATCCACCCCAAGGATGACAACTTGAAATACGTTTTAACCCTAAGTATGTTCCCTTAATTGGTCCCCATATTTTTAGTGCTTCAATCATATAAGCAGAACAGGTTGGATTATACCTACAATTTGCTGGAAAAATAGGACTAATAATCCACTGATAAATCTTAACGATTATTAAAATTGGAGCAATTAATATTTTTTTTAGAATTTGCATTATATCCAAATTTAATATTTCTTGTCCTGATTTTAACATAAATATTCAAATTAATGTAATATCAAGCCAAAAAAACATAATAAATCCTCGAAATATTCAAGAAACACTGTGTTTTATTTTGAATTAAATGATTAATTCATTAAATTTGATAAACAAGTAAACTTTCAGTTATGTACAAGTTTTTTTTCTTTGCATTTTTAATGCCTTGTATTTCTTTTTCTCAACTTCAAAATAGTTGGGAGCATGAAAAAATTGAAGTTATCGATGATCAAAGCAGTCATGTAATAATGGATGCTGAAAAAATATTTACTGATAAATGGGCTGAATTACCTCAACCAATTTTTTGGAAGCAAATAATGAAATTAGCACCTGATTCTTGTTTAATTAATGTCGCATCCTCTCGAATTGTTTTAGGAAAAATGTCAATTAAAGATTGGAATGCTCAAACTGAAGATCGAAAAGAAATTGTTCGTGATAGTTTGCGTAAGGCTTATAATTTAGATTCAACTGAACGTTTATTTGTGACTACAGGTAAAAATGATTTTTATCGATTTAATGACGTTTATCCTACAATTTCAAAAGGAGTTGAAGTATTTGAACAAACAGGTGTTGACCCTTGGTATGCGCAAGCAATTTTACTTATTGAAAGTCCTGGACAATTAAAAAAATCAAGCGTTGGAGCTTATGGTGCTTTTCAATTAATGCCTAGTGTTGCAAGAGCAATGGGACTTACAGTTAACAACAATATTGACGAACGTAAAGATTTTGAGAAATCAGCCATGGCTTCTGCTAAATTAATAAAAAGAGTTTGTATTCCCGAAGCTAAACGAATTTTAGAAAATCAAAACATTACTTATAATGAAAATGATTTATGGTTTCGATTATTTGTTTTGCATGTTTACCATGCGGGTGCTATCAATGTTCGAGCAGTTGTAACTAAAATAAATCCTGAAGCCGGTGAAGGTAGTCAAGAATTAATCAAACAAATGTGGCAAACATCAGCAGCAAGTTTTGGGAATAATTCTCAAAATTACACCCAATTAGCTTTAGCTTCGCAGATAATACTGAATGAGCTTATTTACCAATCAGGCGCTTCTATATACGAATGTTCTTTATTTGAAAAACATGAACAATTAAAAGAAAATTAACTTGGGATAAACTTCAATGAAATTGAGTTAACACAATGCCTTGTATTCTTTAAAGTAAATCCTTCACCAATAAAAACATGCCCTAAATGACCTTTACAATTTGCACAAACAATTTCAATTCTACGACCATCTTGATCTAAAATTCTTTCTACCCTTCCTTTTATCTCATCATCAAAAGAAGGCCAACCACATCCAGCATTAAACTTGTCATCGGATGTATATAACGGTGAATTACATTGTTTGCAGTGATAAACACCTTTCGTATTAAAATCATTATACTCTCCTGAAAACGGCATTTCAGTTCCTTTATTCAAAATCACCAAGCTTTCTTTGTTCGTTAATTTAGTCCAATTTTCTTTCTCTTCCATGTTGTATCATTAAAAAAAGCGCATGAAAATTTCATACGCTTTAAAATTAGTTTTTTAAGAACAAAATATTACATATTCATCCCTGCAATGTTAGATTCTAACTCTTTAAGAATAAACTGAACTGATTGTTTCACTATATTTTCTTTTCCTTCTTTTGCTTTTATTACGATTTTACCTGTTTCATTGTCTCCTTCAAATGTAACATATTTGATTAATAACAATAATTTAGCTTGTCCCTCTAACTCAAAAGAAGTCATGTCCATACCTTCAAAATTAATGAAACCTGTAAATCCTTTTTTACCAAAAACTTCACAGCCCTTTGGTAAATTTAAATGCCCTGCATTCATAAAAGCTGGATTAGTCGCTCCTTGCAGTCCATCATTTGAAACATTAATTTGCATCGTACCTCTAGACAACATATTTTTTGCCATCTCGGCTAAAGGTTTACCTTTTGAACCAAATCCAATATAAAAGTTTAAATCTGGAATAACAGACATATCTTTTTTAGGTTCTCCAAATAAAACAAAACCTATTTCTCCAGTAAAAATATTTGATAATGCATCATCTCCTCCCATCATTAAGGCTAATTGAGCTGGACCTCCTAAAGATTCTCCCAAAGACTTTATTATCCCTGGCGAAAACTCTTCCATTAACGCTTGCATTTTCTTTACATCAAGATTAATCGCTAATCCCAATTTAGGAGAACCTGAACCAAGTTTGTTTAATATGCTTGCATTGGGATCTGATTTCATAAACATTTTAGCTTTCAATTCATCTGACATGTAATTTTTTGATTCAATTACTACTTCTCCATTATTGAATGAAATCATTGTTTCTGAATAACAATCTTTCACTAACGTTTGAATTTTCTCTTGTTTATCTTTTGCTAAACTTGCAATTCCAGGATTTTCAGAACTCATCAAAGACTCAATTCTTACCCCAAAAACCATGTCTGCATTTTTTTCTAAAACTAAATTTACATTTCCTTCTGAAATATCTCCATTTACTTTTTCAAAAGCAGCTTCCATTACCTCTTTCGGTTTTTCTTCATTTGGTTTCACAAGTAGAATAGCTAAATTATCCTGTAAACCAACAACGACATCTCCATCTTGAAAATAACTTAAATCTCCTGATTTCTGAATGTCCTGCCCCATTTTTGTTAATTCCGTAATTGTTGAATCAATATTTTTCACATCAATAAAAGCATAAACATTTGGCTTTTCATCATTTTTAAAAGAATTTAACTCCAAAGCGAAAAAAATAGGTGTTTGGATATTTAAACCTTTTTCAATCGTTTTCAATTGATCTGCTACTAAATTTCCAAATTTGGGCACATTTTTATAATCCGCTTTATTTAAAACAGCATTAATATCTGCTTTTCCAAATAACACAACTTTATTATTTCCATTCAAAAATGCAGAAACATAGTCTTTTGTTGAACGATTACCATGTGATCCACAAGAAAATAAAAAAACAATTAATGATGATAAAATAAAGATTTTTTTCATGTTTGTTATAAACTTAAGTTAGAATTTAATATTTCTTTTAAATAAAATTATGTAAATGTAATTAATTTATTAAACATACATTTACTAAAAGTATGCCATTTTTTATTAAATAAAAAGGAATATAGTATATTTATACCATGCATCACGTTGAACCCTTTTTTGAATGGCGCAATTATTATATTCCCAAAAGTCGCAGGCTAAAACTTCATATCCTAAATCACTTAAAAATCATTTTTTCTAGTCAAAAAATCTATTATTTGCTGATTCCATCTCCTTTTAAACACAATTCCCCTTACCCCAATTTGAGTTCAATTACATTCCA
>JACOTM010000080.1 GCA_016178305.1 Flavobacteriia bacterium
GTGCCGTGTGCCTCTGTTTTGTATTTTTCCCCATTAGCACCTGTACGGGATGAAACTACAAAATATTCCAACCCTGTGTAGCGTGCTTCTGTTGCGGCGTTTTTAGCAATAATGTGGATTGTACGTTTTTTACCACAGGAAGTCACTAGAAATAACATCATTAAAAATATGAAATAATTTTTCATTAATAATTTAAATTGTAAATAACATTTCCATTTTCAGGAATATATACACTATCAATAAATGATGTTGTACCTGATGATCTAGTAACAGTGTATTCATAAATTCTCCAACCTGATTGAATAGTAACAAAATCAACAGAATTCAAATCATAGCAACCTATTCTATTAGTTGACCAACTTTGCCATTCTGTATAAGAATACCGATTCCTAAATTTCATTATGTCAGTTGAACCTTCACAATTTAAATTATGAATATTTAATTTAAAGTTGCCACACTCCGCAAACTCAAAAGTAAATGTCCCATTTACATCGTATTTTGAATCAAAATATTGCGTAATTTGTTTGTTGTAACAGGTATTTGCTGGTTCTACTACGCGAACACTATAAGTTCTGTTTTTTTGTCGCAATTCTACAACAGCTTCTCCATTTCCATCCAAGGTACCATGAGCTTCTGTACGATATTTTTCTCCGTTAGCTGCTGTTCGGGATGAAACTACAAAATATTCCAACCCAGAGAAGCGAGTTCCTGTTGCGGCGTTTTTAGCAATAATGTGGATTGTGCGTTTTTTACCACAGGAGGTAGTTTGGTTATTACATTTTTTTCATCGGTAGTATATTGCATAAAATAAATTCCTTTTTCTAACTGGAATTGGATTTCTGTATTATCTGGATCTACCTGCCCTGTTTGAATGACTTGTCCTTGAATAGCTACCAATCTATATGACCCTATTGTTTTTTGAGGAAAAAGAACCGTCAATAAACCATGAGATGGATTTGGGAAAATTGAGATTTCGAGAGGGACTGAACGAACCTCTTTGGCAGCATTATTTTGTTCTGAAGTTGTTGTTGATTGCTGCATATTTTTTTGACTACCTCCTGAGAAACTATTCGGATCACAATCAGCTTGAATAAAAGCATGAAAATCGCTTCCATGTTGCGTATGAAAACCAGGTTTGATACTGATTTCTTGCCCCGCATAAACAGTAATATCTCCAGAAGCTTTAATGACATAATCTCCCGGATCTGTTTTTGGAGTGACCAATTTGCCTATGGTCAATTTATTTTTCGCCTTATACCAGGCATTGTAGGTGTAATTTGGATCCCACTGTACATGGTTATTTCCTATTACTTTATTTTGAAGGTAAACATCATCCGCTTCCACTTCATTTAATATAAAATCTTTTGTATTAATCAAATATACCGGGCTATAGCCACCATTATCTGTAATAGACGCATCCATTTTGATGTGTTCGTATGTTTGTGGATCACAATAGATTGCTTCAAAAGGGGTAATATTGAAATGATCTGAAGGATGACCTAAATTTGGATAACCATAAGTCTCAGATTTTATCAATGGTATATCAGATAAGCTTTTATACATCAAACCTTGATCTTTCAAATTATAATGAAAATTTCCTCCATATCCCCAAATACTTTTGTTAATTGCTAAGGCAGATACCATGGGTAGAAACCCCATGTGGCCATTGTATTCTTTTTGCCCAAAGCCAAAAGCAGAAGTTCTGAGAATAGAAACTACACCGGTTGCAGCAAAACCACCCGCTAGTTTATCGTAAAACTCATCTTTGTATCCCCCTTGTGCCAAATCAAATTCCTCGCCATAAATTACCCTGTAATCTCTATTTTTAACCGTTATTGGAACTAAAAATGTTAAAATTTGTTCTTTATTTCTAAAAACAGTGTGGTCATCAACTCTTTCTGAGGCATAAACCCTCCTCAACTTATAATAAAGCGTGCCGTAACCATAACCAATTGCACTTTGATGAAAAAGCAATTTACCGGGATATAGACTATATAAATCATTATAATCTTGGTCATTAGCCCCTGTTGAAATTGCAATATTTCTTGTAAATACAGGAAAACTTCTTCTCATATCTCCTACTGGTGCTGTAAATTGATGGTTTAAGTTTGTGTAAAGGTCATTTAAGAAATTTTTTCTAACTCCTGCAATATCAGGTAAGATGTGATATATTTTTGGGTCTCCACCTCCATTATTTTCAATGGTCGTGATTGATCCTTCAATATCACATATTCCCATATCTCTTGAGGCTTCATCAACGAGAGAAAGGTATCCCATCATTGCAAAAATATTCGTATATCTTAAATCTTTATAAACCGCTTGAGTAAACATTGGAATATTTGCCCCCAAATGAGGACTATCAAAAGGAATGTACAAACGAGTATGGTGATGAGGTGCTCCATTATCCATGTGCTCTTTTTCCATTTTTTTTAAGCAATATCGAGCAATTTGCCCTCCCATGCTATAACCCATTAATATATTTTCCCAATCTTCATCGGGAAATTCTTCTTTTTTATTTTGATTTAGCATTGTAATGTATTCTGCTAAAGCTTGAGCAGCAAGTTCTAAACTTTCATTCCCTGGCTTTAATTTTATAAAAAATATATCATAGCCTTTTTCTGCAAGTTCATTCATCAAATTTGAAAAATTGAATTGATTGTAATACTGTTGCATTGAGAAAGGTTGAACACTTGGTCTATAGGGAGGCACAATAATGATAGGTCTTCTTGCGTGCAGGGTTGTATTACCACATCCGAAAATCATACCGATATCAAACTTAATCGAAGTACTATTTCCATATTCTCCTACGTATTGCCAATAACTCGGATTTGGATCTCTTTTTATATCTTCTCCTTTAGTCGTTAAATAAAATTGAAGAGTATCAAAATAAATAGTATCATTTATTTGGTAATTATAGGCTAATAATCCGATTATTGAGTCTCTAGTTCTATCATATTCAATCAATGGAGATGAATCATCAAATTGAACATAACCATTTCCAACATTGATAAAAAGATTTAGGTTAGTGATATTTTCACTTGCACTAATTAATTCAGGGGTGTATTTAAGAAAACCCGTTCTATAACCACTTTCAGGATAAAATTCAATAAGCGCACATGATTTCAATAACTTTTTGGTGTATAAAGTATTTTGATCAACCAATGGAATTAAACTGTATTCACTTCTTTGAAAATGATCTATATCAAAATTAGTAGAATCAATAGCTGATACCGTATGAATTAAAAAACCAAAAGGCTGTACCAATCGATCAGTACTATTATTGTATTCATTCATCTTAAATTCATTCGTAATAAAATCACCTAATGTTTTAGTATCCATTAAAGTCGTGCTATCTAAATAAGAATAAGCAATATCTTGATAGAGATTAAAAAATTCAATTACGCTATGTATCTGATTGTAATTACCTTTTACTTGTTGCAATGTAATTTCATTTGTCGAAAAAGAGCGATTTAAGAGGCTTGATCCATAAATTGTTTCATCCAAATTTTGGTATAAAATATCACCAATTTTTCGAATATTTTCTTCAACCAATGTATCGTCTTGCGACCATAATTGACCACCAAAAAATAGTAGAAAGTAAAGTAATAACTTTTTCATGCCTATTAATTTTTAACAGATTGTTGAAGGCTATAAATCAATTCTTGTTGCGATTTCAATAATTGTTCTTGCTTTTTCAATTGTTCTTGTAATTGTATCATATACAATGTTAATTCTTCAACCTTTTCCATTAATAAGACACTTGTTTCAGCTACATTCATACCATTTTCTTGCATGTCGCAGTTGTTTGCAACATTTGGTAAATGCTTATTTAAAATAATATAATCTTTAACTTTTTCTAAAGGCATTAAATTATAGTTTGGCTCAAAAACATAATCAGGCCATGTATCTAAATCAACTTTTATTTCTCTTGCTTGTAAAAGTCCATTTTTGTGAGTTGTAGAATTTTAGTCCCATCCCATTTTTCAATAATAATTGCATGTGTATTAAAAGTATTGTTATTTAGTTTAATATGTAGCTTCGATTGAGGATTATTTAATCCAATTCCAACTTTCACATCTGGAACACAATGAGAAGTTGTATAAATTTTTCCAGATCCATTTGCCCATGTAGGCGCTGCGGGGACTGTATATCCTCCATTTCCATCTTTACAAGGAATTTCTTGTTCTGTATCTTTGTAAAGTAAAGATTTTAAATCACCACCTCTTTTTATAGATCCTGTAAAATCAATTAATAATAATTCGTCATTTATCAAAGTGGAATCTTTTAGATAAGCCAAGTTCAAAACCCCATTTCTTATAAAAACAGTTCCTTTTATATCTAATTTTCCTTGTGGATTATAGGTTCCTATTCCAACATTTCTTTCAGGTGTAATACGCATACGCTCAATGCCATACGTTCTAAATTTAATTGGGAATTGATTTATTGTTCCAATGTAATGATTTGAATCTACAACATTTCCATTTGTTTTCCATTGTGCGGAACCTTGATTATAGGTTCCATTATTCCCATTATTTTGAGAGAAAAGTATTCCACAACAAAAAAAGTTAAGGATTAAAAAGGTATAAATTGATTTCATAGTTAAAAGTTATTTTTAGATAGTTTCTTAAAATAATTTCAAATTTGAAGAATATTTTTTTAAAAACCTAATACTAAGCATAAAATTTTGATAATCAATATTTAATCGATGTTATTTTTAGTACGAATTAACGATTCTTTTCTTAAAAAAATCAACTCTATTAGATTTTCCCTGCTACTACAAATGCTTTTCGTTTGGTGTAAATTATTTTTCCTTTCAAATCAAAAACTTCAAATACCGCAATGTGTGTACCTAGATTTGCTTTTGTTTGGTCATCTTTAATTCCATCCCAAATAAAATTTCCTTTGGTTGCCAACAACTCATTTTTTACTAATTTTCGAACAACTCTTCCTTGTTCGTCATAAATGGTTAGTGTGCCGATTAAATTAGTTTCTTCCACCTTGTAATTAATCAGTAAATTATCTTCGTAGCCATCATTATCCGGGGAAATAATCTTATTTGTAAAATCAAAAGTTGCTGCTGAAATACTTTCTAAATAATTAGAATTTTTTTCTCCAGGTGTAGCAAAACCAATTGTTTCAGCAGCAGTGTGCCAATTTGTTGAATCGTTGGAAATACTTGTAAATGAAATTCGCTCCAATGATTTTCCTTTTACATCTTCCAATAACGAAAAATGCCAATTGCTCGAATATGCTACACGATCAATTACCTCATTGTTGGAAAGCAGATAAACGGTACTCGAATCTATGTTGTAACTCGGTAAATCATTTTGGATTAATCTACCTGAAACAGTAGCCGCGTAATGTGATTGTAGAAAACTCGTGTCTTTCGTTATAGCAACATATTCGCCCTTACCAATTAAAAACGGTGAGTTAATTACTTTACTATTCGAAATTGAATCGTTTGCATAATTAGCTATTTGGATGGTATGTAAATTAATAATTTTGGATGAATTGTTGTAAATTTCTATAAAATCTGAACCGTCTGTCAATGGATCAAATAAGATTTCATTGATAATCAAATCGCCTTTAACTGCTATTTCAGGTAATGCAAAATGTCCTGTTAAATTCGTTTGATTTCCCCAACAATCTGCCACATTGTTTATTTGCACCGTATATAGTGTACTTGGTAGGATAGCTGTAGTAGTGTACACTGAAAATGAATTGGAATAGTATTCAGCAACTGAACTTTGAGAAATACTCAATGTTGGAGAAAAACTTAAAACGGAATTCATCAATGTAGTAGAATCCATTCCTTCTGAAAAAGTAATTTGTATTGCTGTTGCATTCAAAGGTACTATAGAAAATAAATCAGGTTTTTGAGAATCTGGCAATGTATCATTGACAGCGTTGACAAATTCAGGCGTTCCTCCTGTTGAATTCGTACTTGCTTTCCAATTGTCTTCCTTCGAACAAGGATCATTTAATTGAATTCGTTCTAAAGAATAACCACCTTCTTTTTTTACCTCATCTTTGTACCAAGCATCGGTATAGTTCAAAGAATCGATTAATAAACCCGTATTATTCAAAATTTTTATAATATCTCCGCTGTTATTCAAACTTGGAAAACTACTTACCGATAATCCAGTTGGATAATCTGTCAAGGATGAAGAAGCACATAAGATCTTGTATTCTCCAGGTCCAATCCAAGCACTTTGTATGGTTCCATTTCCAGAAGCATCACCAATTTTCCAACCATTCAGGTTGAAATATTTTTGACTTTTATTGTAAATCTCTACAAATTCAACTTCCGGTAAGCCAACAATTGGTGAAGGATCGGCCATGAATTCAGTAATAATTAAATCCCCATAAACGGGTATTTCAGAAACATAATAAGAAAAATTGGTTTGTTGGTTATTTTCAGGATTTCCACTGACATCTGCAATTCCATTGGTGGTAACGGTATAAGTTGTTCCATTTTGCAATGAATTAGTTAAAAGAAGATGAATCAACGAAGAATTTGATCCATCAATTTGTGCATTTGAAACAGCATTACTTGGCGAAAAGGAATAATTTGAAGTTGTTTGCACAGCAATTGGATCTAATGGTTCATTGAATAAAATATCTACTTGTGTTTGATTGATTGCCGAAGCACTAACAATTTGAGGGGGAGTTAAATCAACTATTTTTGGTCCAACATAAACATTGTCGAAGTAAAATTTATTGGCGTTTGAAACCGTGTAAGTAGTTTGAATACCAAAATAACTTCCCACCAAATTTGAAGGATCGTTTGCAGAAGCTTGAAGTAAATATTGCTCTCCTCCAGCAGGATCTACAAACAATTTCCAATCACCCGTTGCTGCACGAATAATCTTTACGCTCAAAGCAAAACTTGTAGCAATTTGTCCTACATTTCCCGAACAAATTTCAGTAGAAATGGCATTTTCTTCTTTAAATAAACGAATTGCGTCCAGTGAACCCGTTTCTCCAAATTGCAAATAATAACCATCGGGATGAACGGATAAATCTGAATTATTTGCGGTTAAATATACTTTAGCAAAATTATTCGCTGATGGCGAAAAAGCTAATTTAATCCAGAAATGCCATTCTTTCTCATCGATGTCTTGTAAATTATGATTGCTTGTAATAAATGTAGTTGCAGCTAGCGTGTTATTGGATTGTAATTGAAGCGATGAGTTAATACTATAATTGGATATTGAGCCAGTCCAAGTTGGATTTGTTGTGATTTCGCCATCGTTAAAATTTTCATCGATTTGACAAAAGCTTAAAAATGTGTTAAATATTAGGAAAATTAGGAAAAAGTGTTTCATGCCAATGATTTATCACGTCAAATATACTTATTTTTGATTTCGAAAAAAATAATTTATATGAAAGTTGCAGTTGTTGGTGCTACAGGGATGGTTGGAAACGTAATGTTACAAGTTTTACGGGAACAAAATTTTCCCATTACGGAATTGATTCCAGTAGCATCTGAAAAATCGGTTGGACAAGAAATCGATTTTGGTGGTTTAAAATACTCAGTTGTTGGGTTGGCTACCGCTGTTGCAATGAAGCCTGATGTTGCTATTTTTTCTGCAGGAGGTGAAACTTCTTTAGAATGGGCTCCAAAATTTGCTGAAGTTGGAACAGTTGTTATTGACAATTCATCTGCTTGGAGAATGGATCCTACCAAGAAGTTAATCGTACCCGAAATTAATGGAGATTCATTAACGGAAAATGATAAAATTATCGCAAATCCAAATTGTAGCACAATTCAATTGGTTTTGACCTTAGCTCCGTTACATAAAAAGTATCAAATTAAACGTGTAGTCGTTTCAACTTATCAATCGATTACAGGAACAGGTGTAAAAGCGGTTCAACAAATGGAAAATGAGCGTCAAGATATTTCAGGAGAAATGGCATATAAATATCCAATAGATAAGAACTGCATTCCACAATGTGATAGTTTTGAGGAAAATGGATACACAAAAGAGGAAATGAAATTAACGAATGAAACCCGTAAAATTTTAGATCCAGCGATTAACGTTACAGCAACTGCCGTCCGTGTTCCAGTTGTTGGTGGACATTCAGAAGCCGTAAATATCGAATTTGAAAATGATTTTGATTTGGCCGAAGTTCGTAAAATCTTACACGATGCTCCGGGAATTACATTGAAAGATGATCCAACGACGTTTTCTTACCCAATGCCAAAATATGCGCAAGGAAAAGATGATGTGTTTGTAGGACGTATCCGAAGAGATGAATCACAAGCAAATACAATTAACATGTGGATTGTAGCGGATAATTTACGTAAAGGTGCTGCAACAAATGCCGTTCAAATCGGAAAAACATTGATTGAAAAAGGGATATTGGCAGTTGAAAAGGTTTAGAAATCTTTTGAAAAATAATTTAGAAAAGCTATCTTTTTTTAGATAGCTTTTTTGGTAGTAACGACAGACTAGTATATCGATAAATAGAATTAAAACAGCTACAAATACTTCATTATATCTGATAAAATTCATATATAGCTAAAATAAATGTAAATTCAATTTAATATTAATCATTAAAAACTACTATTATGAAACAATTAGCATTTATTTCTGGAGCACTATCTTTTTCAATAATTGGAATAAGTTTTTTATTTAAAATACACCATTGGCCTATGACAAACATCTTAACGACCATTTGCTTAAGTATGTTTTCTTTATTATTTGTTCCCTTATACACTAAATATCTTTATGATAAATCGAATTAATTAATTTTTATAGGAAGGTTGAGTTTTAACGTTTAAACTCAACCTTTATTTTTTAATCAAACTAAGATAATAAGACTTTATAGCTACTGAAATTATTATTTTCCAGTTTTGATTTTGCTCTATCGTTTGGTCTTCAAAAGCTACGCTTTTTTCCCTGCTCTATCGTTTGGTCTTCAAAAGCTACGCTTTTTCTTCTTTTGGTTCAAGAAAAAAACATACTCAATATAGAAGTCCTAAATAAAAATTAGAAGATTTTTAATAAAGAAACGAAATTTTATTTTCTAGTAGCACCTCAAAATAATTTTATCCCAATTTTAATTATTTTTAAGGCATACTTTTTGAGTGTATCAAACAAACTATTAAACTAAAATGAAAATGAAAAAAAGTCTATTTGCTTTTGCATCTGCTATTCTATTGTCAAACAATCTCTCAGCTCAATGCCCTATAGCAGAAGGTCAAGCTCAATTAAATGCTGGTGTTGGTTTATCATCATGGGGAATTCCAGTATATGTTGGTTTAGATTATGGAGTACATAAAGATATTACTATTGGGGGTGAATTATCTTATAGAAGGTATAATGATTATTATTACAACAAAAATTATTACACAAATTACTATCGTTCAATAATTGGAGTTTCTGGTAATGCTAATTATCATTTTAACAGTCTGTTAAGTATTCCTACCAATTGGGATTTTTATGCTGGGTTAAACATAGGATTCTATCTATGGAGTTCGTCGTCTTATAACAACAATGGCAACCATACTTCAGGTATAGGTATTGGAGGACAAATTGGAGGTAGATATTATTTCAATGAAAAAATAGGTGTTAATTTAGAATTTGGAGGAGGCAATTCATTTTCTGGTGGAAAATTTGGAATTTCTCTAAAATTTTAATCGAATTCCCCAAGTTAAAAAACAGCCTTTTGGATTAAATTTAAATAATTTGAGTATTTTATAAACTTGAATTCGATTAAAATTTTTCTCGCAGATTTTATTCGAATTCAGTTTATAACTATTCTTTCCCTTTTTTGAAAATTTTCTTGGTAAAATATATTAATAAAATAAATTCCCTTTTTTAAATCTTTAAAATTGATTTGATACGTTTTTTGATTGTTAATTTCTTCATGTTTTAAGCGTTCTCCTACAGAATTTATTATTTCAATTTTATAATTTTGAACAATTTCTCCAAAATCGATAATTAAATAATTATCAGTGGGATTTGGAAAACATTTAATGGTTAATTTACTTTTTTCTAATTCAGAAATTGCTAAATTACATGAGATATTTCCTTCAGGATAATTGAATCCCGATGAGGTATGCATGCAAAGAATTTGATCATTACCGGAAACACTGAAACCATAAAAAGGATTTAACAAATTTTCAAAATGCCCAATTCCTTCATACCATATAGCACCATTTGAAAAAGAATAAACCGTAAAATATTCATTTGCAATTAATATAGAGTCCATTGCTGATAATATAATGGTATCATTTACATTAGAAAAGCCAAAATTATTTATTATTGTATCTCCAATTTGGATATTAAAATCATATAAAACATGTTCATTTTGAGAAGTATCAAACATAAAATAAACGACTTTATTTATCTCTCTTAATGCACCAGCATATAGATTGTTTTTTAATACTTTTTTGTATGTAAAATTTGCAATAGATGTATCTCCATTAATTGTATATTCAGTATAAATATTTGTGGAAAGATGGTTTTCATCATAAAATTCATAGATCCAATTTGCATTTCCAGTTGGAAAAGGATGATAAACAGAAGTTTGAGCATTAACATAAAAGGAGATAAGAAATGCACTGATGGTAATTAGTTTTTTCATTATTCAATTTTAGGACTAAAACGTATCATCATACCATATAGTTGGGTATAAGAAACACTTTAATTTTATAATCGTTTCCATATTTAAGTTTTTAAGAATACGAAGTTTCAGCGAAGCTAAATAAAATTATCTCCTGATTCCTAAATATGAATTGAACACAGGTTATTATCTTTATATTTGTTTGAATCATTGAGCTGAAATTCAAAGAGTTTTTATACTAAATTTCATTTGCAAATTAAAATAGCCCATTTTACGAATTATAAACATGGAAAATAAAACATTTACTAGTTATCAAAAATTTGTTATTACTATACTTGCCCTGACACAATTTTCAGTGGTATTAGACTTTATGGTGCTTTCTCCTTTGGGAGATGAATTAATTAAAACAATGGATTTATCTCCTAAGCAATTTGGAATTGTCGTAGCAGCATATTCAATAAGTGCTGGATTATCTGGGTTTTTTACCGCTGGATTTGCCGATAGCTTTGATCGTAAAAAACTTTTATTATTTTTCTATGTTGGCTTTATTCTTGGGACCTTATTTTGTGGTTTAGCAACCAATTATTATTATTTAATTATTGCTCGCTTTATTACTGGAATTTTTGGTGGAGTAATCGGTTCTATATCGATGGCAATTGTTGCAGATATTTTTGCCCTACAACAAAGAGGCCGTGTAATGGGCTTCTTACAAATGGGTTTTGGAGCAAGTCAAGTAATGGGGATTCCAATTAGTTTAGCTTTAACTAATGTTTTTAATTGGAAAGCACCCTTTTTTTTAATAGTTGGGATTTCTATTATTGTGTGGATCTTAATTTTTATAAAAATAAAACCTATTCGGGAACATTTAGCAATTAAAAAAGATCACAGTGCTTATCAACATATATTAAAGACATTAACCAATAAAAATTATCATATTGGTTTTTTAGCAGCTGTATTTTTATCTATGGGAGGATTTTTAATCATGCCATGGGGAAGTACTTTTTCACGTAATAATTTACACGTAACGAAAGAACAATTACCCTTGTTATTTATGGTTGTGGGACTTTTTACTTTAATTGTTATGCCAATTTTCGGAAAATTAAGTGATAAAATTAATAAGGTTAAATTGTTTACTTTTTCAACGACATGGATGGTAATTATGGTGTTGATTTATACTAATTTACACGATATTCCATTTTGGTTAGTTGTTCTTACAAATTTATTAATGATGATGGGAGTGATGACACGAATTGTTCCATCAAATACATTAATTACATCTTTACCCGAAATGCAGGATAGAGGAGCATTTATGAGTATTTATTCTTCTTTACAATATTTATCTGGAGGAATTGCAGCAGCAGTTGGAGGATTAATCATTCATCAAAAAACAGAAATTAGTCCGATTGAAAATTTTAATATATTAGGTATTGTCATGATTTTTATAGCAATCATTTGTGTTTGGTTAATCTATAAAGTTAATATTATTGTTGAAGCTAAAAAAGCAACAGAAAATAGCTAAAAAACTATATTTTTTTGTAACTTAAACTTAAATTTTGATTTTCAAAGTATTTAGAATGAAAACACTTCGATTAAGAATTTATGTAATAATTGGCTTAATTTTTACAGGCTTTCCTCTTTTTGGACAAAAATCTAATTACAATCCAACGAAGAAATTTACAGTTGAAGAATTACAAGAAGATTTTACAGTATTTAGAAATAAATTAGAAAATAATTTAGCAAATTTATACCTCTATAATTCTGTAGAACGTATAAATTTTATTTTTGACAGTCTTTATCAAAACATTGATAAACCAATGACTGATATGGAATTTTATGCTTATATCACACAAACTATTTCGATTGTTAAAGACGGGCATAATTATATTTACCCAGATCCTGTTGTCACGCATTACTTTAATAAAACAAAAAAATTTATTCCATACCATCTAACTTGGATTAATAATAAATTAGTTGTAGATAAACAATGTACACCTGATTCTTCGGTAATAATAGGTTCAGAAATTATAGAAATTAACGGGTTAGATGCAAGGTTTATTTTTAATGAATTATTAAGAAGACAGGTTCGGGATGGTTACAATGAAACATACCCAATTTGGATATTAAATCATTTTTTTCGAGAATATTACAGTTATATTTTTGGTCATCCTGAAACATTTAAAATAAAATATAAAACGACTAATGGTTTAGAAAAAACAGTTTTAGTAGATGGTTTAACCAAAGAAAATATGGTTTGTTATTTAGGAAGTTCTTTATATCCAGATTTAAAAAAAGAAAAAGGTGTTGAATATCAATTTGACGAATCTATAAAAACAGGTTTTTTAAAAGTTAAAAGTTTTGATAGAAGTTTATATAGAAAAAAATTCCACCAAGGGTATTTACGTGAAATACGTAAAGCATTTTATGAAATTAAGCGAGACAATGTCGAAACTTTGGTATTAGATCTTAGAAATAACCAAGGCGGTAATTTTGAATATGGTCAATTTCTTTTAGCTTATTTATTAAAAGAACCATTTCATTTAATAGAGCGTACAAATGCTGTGAAAGGGTATAATAAAAACCGATTGAAAAAAGGAATTTGCTATGGAACGAAATTAACTAAAATTAAACGAAATGCTTATCATGGAAAATTATATGTGTTAATTAACGGAGGTTGCTTTTCCAATTGTGGTATTGTTGTTTCAGACCTCTCTTTTTATAATCGTGGAATATTAATTGGGGAAGAAACAGGAGGGAATAAATCTGTGTTATCAGGTCAAGTTGGTTTTGAACCTATTACTGTATTGCCAAATACGAGTATTCATTGTGATCCCGTGAATCATCAAATTCAAATAAACAGTAAAATTGAAAATAATGGTCATGGCTCGATGCCAAATTTTTTGATAATTCCGACGCTGAATGATATTATCAATAATAATGATGTTGTAAAAAACTTTGTTTACAAAATGATTTTGGAAGGAAATTAGCGGCAAATTTAAAGAGATTATTCATTAATTTTGCCACATGAAATTTCGAATGTTAACTAAAGAAGAAATGGAAATCTTTGATGAAGATTTTAAACATTTTATGATTACTAACGGCGTGACTAATGAAGAATGGTTAGAATGGAATAATTCTGATACTGATAAGGCGATTCAATTAGTCCAAGTATTTTCAGATACAGTGCTTCAAAAAGTTTATGAAAAAATACAATTTATTGAATTTAGAAGCGAAGATTCTTGTATCGTGTTTCAATGTTTGAAAGACAAAATAGAATTGATTTCAATCAATAAAAAAGGGGGTAATGTTAATTTAGCTACTCCTGAAAGTATTCATGAAGCACTTTCCAAAGAGACGGCACAATTGACTTATTTTAAATCAGAAAAAAAGTATTCTAAAACACGAGAAGAAGAAATTCATGAAATGATAACACAAGGATGTTTTAATTCCACTCAAGATTTTTGGGACGCCCTTAAAAATGGGTTAACTTAGAAACTCCTATGTTTGTTTTGTGATTTCCTTTGGTAATATTGCTTACATTTATAAAAATATGATTTCATGACTCAATTAGAGGAAAAATTTTTGGAGCGATTTGGAACTGAGAATGTTCAAAAATTAAATGTAAATGCTAACGATATGCCTTTATTATTGATAACATTTAACAATGAAAGTAACACGAAAGCATTAGTTACAAATGGGTTAAATGAATATTTCATGAATGTTCCTGAAAAAGTGAAAGGGCGCGAATTCAATGAAATTTATTTTTGTTTACCCAGTTATTGGGAACTTCAAGACTTTGAAAATCCAGATATGAATTGGGTTTTTGAATGGATTCAAAAATTAGCTAAACATGTTGTTTCTAAAAATACTTGGTTTGGGTCAGGACATACGATTCCCTGTGGAAACCCTTTTCAGGCTTTATCTCCAAAAATGAAACAGAATCATTTTTTTCTATGTGATCCAATTCTCTTAAAAGAAGAATTACAACCTTTTGTTTTTGAAGATAAAACAATTTATATGCTTGGTATAATCCCAATTTTTGAAGAAGAAATGGATTATAAACAAGGTAAAGGAACGGTAAAACTTTTACAAAAATTAAATAATCACGGTGTTACAGAAAAGTTGGATAATTATCGCGGGACCGTTATGAGAAGCAAATGGAAATTATTTCGAAATACTCCGTTGAAATAAATAGTTTGGAATAAAAAAGCAAAAAAAGGCGCAATAAACAAGAAAATTGCGCCTTTTTTTCAAAAATACTTATTAGCTAAAATTTAGTAGTAGTAATCATAATAACTATTTTTGAACGGGTATTTATAGCTTAGTTTTTACAATTTATCAAGTGCTTGGCTAATATCAAAAATTAAATCATTATAATTTTCGACACCTACAGACAAGCGTACAAGTTTTTCAGAAATGTGCATCACTTCTTTATCTTCATGAGGAACATCAGCATGTGTCATTGTTTGAGGATGTTCAGCTAAACTTTCTGTTCCACCTAAACTAACAGCTAATTTGATTAATTTTAAAGAATCTAAAAATAAAAAGGCTTCTTTTTCCCCACCTTTAATATCAAAAGAAATCATCGCTCCATTTGAAGTGTATTGACGATCTAAAATATTTTTTTCTCTTTCGTCCGTTATGAAACCTAAATAATATACTTTTTCTACTTTCGGATGATTTTGAAGGTATTCAGCAACGTATTCAGCATTTTTTGCCTGTTCTTCCATTCGTACTTTTAATGTTTCCAAGCTTCGCATTAATAACCAACCTGTCCAAGGACCCGCCATATTTCCTAAGAATGTTCGTAATCCTTTAACTCTTCCCATTAATGCTTTTGAACCTAAACAAGCGCCAGCAATGACGTCTGAATGTCCTCCGATATATTTTGTTGCAGAATATAGAACCAAATCAGCACCATGTTTCAATGGATGTTGCCAAAGTGGACCCATATAAGTATTATCGACAGAAAGGATAACAGGTTTGTCTTCAGTCGTAAAATAGTTCTTGATCTCAGCACACATTTCAATATCAATTAAAGCATTCGTTGGATTTGCGGGCGTTTCGATATGAATCATCGTCAGGCGGTCTGCTCTTCCAGTTGCTTTAATTCGATCAATTATTTGTTCTTTTGAATCAGTTGCATGAAAACCAATTGCTGCAATATTCAATTTCTTTAAAAAATGATTGATGAAATGGTCTGTTCCACCATACACCGGACGTGAATACAACAGCAAATCTCCAGGTGCCATAAACTCCATTAAGGCTGTTGAAATTGCTGACATTCCGCTTTCAAAAACGGCACAATCTTCAGCCCCATCCCACAAACAAAGACGATTTTCTAAAATTTCTAAATCTGGATTATTTAAGCGACTATAGATTAAACCCAATTCTTCGCCCTTCTCTTTTTCTCTTAAACCATAAGCTAATTCAAAGAAACGTTTTCCTTCCATTGCTGAATTAAACACAAATGTTGATGTTTGAAAAATAGGGCATTTGATAGCTCCTTCTGATAAAGATGGCTTGTATCCATAACTCATCATTAAACTTTCAGGTCTCATTTTTGAATAATCCATAGAATTTTGTTCTTTAATTTCTATTACAAAAGTATGAATTGACTAGTAAACTATTTTAATAGCAGAAATTTTTACTAAAAAATAACTAAAATGTAGATTAAATCACATATTTTTGTTCCTAAAGCTTTTAAAAACAGAAAAATTTTCCAAAATGGGCTATATAGATGAAATAGATCAACAAA
>JACOTM010000026.1 GCA_016178305.1 Flavobacteriia bacterium
AAATCACACAACTATTTCTATAAAATATTTAACAAACTAGAAATTGCCAAGGATTTTAGCGGACAAATCGTAATTCCAAAGTCTGATTAGGTTTCTTAGATTTTCTATATTTGAATTTAATAAAAACATTTCCGATTTGACTTAAAAAATCACTTCGAATGAAGAATCGAACGAGGTGTTTTGAATTTATTTTTTTTAACTCATTGATTTTAAATGATCTTCGGTGTACCGAAGCCTTTTTCATGGAAAAAAGATAGATGTTGCTGTGCCAAACTACCACGGAAAATAAAACCGAAAAGCCCAAAAAAAGAAACACCTACCACCACTTAAACACCTGTATTTATGAGGGAAATGGGGAAAACTGAAAACTAACACAAAACAAAAAGAAAGCCTTATAAATAAAGGGATTCAGAAGAAAATAGAATTGTTAATAAGTTTTTTGGATTTAATGGACAGGAACGACCATTTTAGCTGATTTTGAATAAAAAACTACCTGCAATCTATCTCCCAACAGCTTGGCAGTTCGTCTATTCCGACCCACTTATTTAAAAAGTAAACGGAATACTTTGTATTGTTATCAGGATAATCGTTGTTTAGTTTTACTAAAACCTTGTTACCCTCAAAAACTCCTGTATATTCTCCCGTTTCTGTTTCAAACAACACCAACGGACTTTCAAAAATTTGATAATTTACTAAATTCATTTCATGTTTTCGATCTGCCTATCTTACATCTTCTTTTTAATAGAATTAATGTTTTGATTTTTACTGTAATTCAATGATTTACATTTTTAAAAGATTAAACATGCAAATTGAACTATTACCGTAGTATAGTAGCAAATGGAATGCAACCAATTAGTTTTCCATAACGGGCGGGTAATAGTAAATCAAAGAGTCATTATCTCCGCTGATTTGGAGATTGTTATTATTCAATTTATATTTCAACTCTCCTTCAAAATTCCAATTTGATCCCTTTTTTCTCATTTTAGAATACACTAAATGTTGATCACAAATAAAATCAAACAATACGACATCATCAATTCGATTTATTATATATGAAACGGCATACTTATAATTAGCTTCATTTTGGTCAATACTAAAAACTCTATCCATAATTGCATTAAAAGTACCATTATGAACCCTATCCCTGATTATGAGATCATTTTTTTTATCAGAATCATAGTCAGCAATAAATATTGCTATTTTTTTTTTTTCAATTAGTCTGTTTGCAATCGTAAATTTACTTTCATCATAGAAAAACCAATTTAACTTTGAGTCGTTTATTTTTAGAGATAATTTATTGTTCTTCAATAAATTAAATGTTTTTTTCTTAACTCTATCTTCGTATATCAAAGTATAATTTGCATTTTTTGCTATTAGAAGTGAAGTATCTCCTTGAAAAACACTATTTGTAATAAAGTTTTCAAATTCAACTGTTTTAACAAAATCACCAAATTCAAATATATTTTGTTGATTACTTTTACAGTGTTTAGTGTTCTTAACACTACAAGAATTGATAACGATACCAATCACTAAAATAATATTGATTTTTGCTAATTTCATTTTTTAGGTTTTACACTATAAAATAATATATACATTGCACCCTCTACTACATCTCCTCCCCCTGTATTATAAAATGGTCCATAAGCTGCTACGATCTTTACATCGTGAGTATTGTAATTTAAGCCTGTGTGCCTATCTGTTTTTGTCGTTCCAAGAAAAAATGCTGTTACCGAAGGATCAGAAGTAATTTCAGTTGGTACAGTTGGAAAATTACAAGTCATGTGAAAGGTCGATAATGTTTGTTCAATGTTTGATTTAGCGTTTGGATTATCTAGTTGAACATCACTATTACGATTTTCTGCTATATAGTTAATAGAAGCCCTAGCTTTTAACAAAAGATCCGTTTTGTCTGCATCCCATTTAGCAGGATCGTATTTCTCTGCTTCTGAAGGATCCATATTTTTAGTCGGATATACCCCTTGTGTTTCTCCCCAACTTGATTCAGAAACAGTACCATCATTACAAATACCTTCAGGGGATTTATATATATCGCCTGATTTATAATTAATGTAGCCAAAAAATTTATCATTTATATAACCTGCCTGATATAAATCTTCCCCAATTTGAAACTTTACTAATGTTTGATTTTCCATTGTGACAACAGTTCCTTGAGGTAATTTAACTTTTTGTTCACCATTCAATACCGCTGTCTTTGCTTCACTTGGAATATAAATTGTAGATCCATCAATGGATTTTGCTTCTTTATGACCTGCAGGGGCAACTTCATCTTCCCCATTTAATCCTTTGTGATCTGAAATTCTAATTGGACTATTATCCATTGAAACATACGGAGATTGCCATGGATATTTAGACATAAGAGGATCTAAACTCAACCATCTACCGATACGAGGGTCAAGCATTCTAAATTCAGTTGTATAACTGTTCCCCTCGCCTTTTATCTCTGGGTCGCATTCGCTCGACTGATAGCCATACCTAAACTCACTATTAGCAACAGTCCTACCATCCAACGGCACTCCAAACCCACTATAATCACTAATATTCAAAATATTTACAGTATAGCTACTAACAGTAACAGTATTTGCAGTTTGAGGAACCTTAATATCCGAAATTACAGCATTCACATTCCCCAAGTGATTACTCAATTCATAGCTCTTGTTTCCAAGTACTGAGCTAACATTTGTAGGGTTATTATTACTGTACATATTCACATTTTGGTTTAACATTCCCAATCGAGATGAACCAAATATATGGTTTTCTTTCAAACTAAACAATACATCTGAATTGTTTACTTCATGCTCATAAACAGATAATTGATTTCCTTGTGCATCCAAAATGTAATACGTACTTCTCTCTAATACTCCTGTTTGATTGTGTCTTATATGGTTTAAAATTACTTATTCAACATCTGAACCGCATTGTTCACATTCACGAAACCACCTGAAATACACAATTGTTTTACTTTTTTCTTTTTCTTAGACCCTGGTATTCTTACTTTCTTTTTGTAAGTCACTACAGATTTCATTAAGATAGTTCTCACTTCTTCTGCTTTTAACTCAGGGTAAAAAGAACGAATAATTGCTGCTGCGCCAGCTGTTGCTGGTGATGCCATACTTGTTCCTGAACTTGTTTTATAAGCATTGTTATCAGGCACTGTTGAATATATATCAACACCTGGAGCAAAAACATCTACTTTCTTTTGTCCATAGTTCGAAAAATCACCAATTAATGTTTTTCCAGCTTTATAAGAACTTGCTCCTACTTGAATCCAGTTTTTTACAGTATCACCTGACAATAATTCTCTATTAGGAAAAGATAACTCTACATCATTGTCTTTAGATTCATTCCCTGCAGCATGAATTAATAATACATCTTTCGAAAGAGCATAAGCCACAGCTTCATCCACCAATTTTTTATCAGGAGAATAATATTTACCAAAACTCATGTTAATAATTGTTGCTCCATTATCAACAGCATAACGAATAGCATTTGCGATGTCTTTATCTCTTTCATCACCATTTGGAACAGCTCTAATTGGCATAATAATTATGTTTTCAGCAATACCATTTATTCCTATATTATTATTTCTTGATGCAGCTATAATTCCAGCAACATGCGTCCCATGAAATGCATCTGGACCTTTTACTCGATTACAACCATAGAAACGTTCCGTCAAATCATTTGGATTGTCTCCAACAATAATCGTTCTCAAAGAATCCATATTCATCGTATTGCATTGAATAATATGCTCCAACATCTCTTTTCCTTCTGTTATTTGAGTTTCCAATTCAGCCACATCAATTCCCATCATGAAAATCAATTTCATACGTTTTTGTATTTTTTCTTCTTTTTCATTAGTAGGTGTGTAATTTTTAATCGCTTCTTTTGTAAGTGTTCCATTGTTCTTATTCTTTACATTTAACAAATAATCACTAAAAGCTCCTATGCCTTTTAACTGTTTTTGCTGCTCAGCTAATTCTTCATTGAATGCAATTCTAATTTGCTTCCAATCTTCAAACGCTTTCAACTCTTCACCAGTAAGTTTTAAAGTGTCTTTTGTTGTATAAAGCCGTTTTCCTTTTTGGAAAATACGAGCCATCTCTGTTGCTTCATAATTAATATCTTGTTCTTTACCACCTAAAAAACTCCATCCATTTACATCATCGATATAACCGTTATTATCATCATCTATCCCATTGTTTGGAATTTCATCTTCATTCACCCAAATAATGTTTTTTAAATCTTCATGTTCCGTATCTACACCACTGTCAATTACTGCAACAATGACTTTTTTTCCTTTTTTTCCTGCTAACGTTTTATATGCTTCTTCTGCCCCAACTCCATAAATCTTATCTTTCAAAGGATCTAAAGTTGGCCAATTTTCAGGTGCTTTCTCTTGCGCAAATGAAATTGAAAAAGTAAAACAAGTAAGTGCTGTAAATAATGATTTCATATTCTTAATAGTTAATTTCTAATAAAAGTCGTGCATCTCTAAAACGAATGTCACACAACAAAAGTAGTTAACTTTTAATTGAAGTTTGAAAGAATTATATGAAGGGAATTGTTTTGTTGATGGTTGATGAGAATTTGAGGTTGAGTGGGTAATTATTTCGAAAATTTATTATCAATATTCATTTGCTCATGTAAAATTCTAGTAATCTCAATTTTATGATTTTCTAATAAACGATAAAAAATGAGATGTCTTTCTATTTTTTGAGCTAATAAACCAGGATATATTTGAGAATAATCTTTACCTATATTTGGTTTTTCAAATGGTTTTCAGGATTAAAATCGGTAGCTAATCCACTATTAATTCCACTTTCTATTGATTGTTTTAGTAATATGTGCTTTTTCTCATCTTCTTCTAACAATCGTAATCCTGCACGTACAACTTCACTTGCGTTTTTATAACGCCCTTCAAGTAAAACCGATTGTATAAATTGATCGAAATAACTTCCCAATGATATTGATGTATTCTTAGACATAAAGACAATTTTTACATTAAAGATACCAATTATTGGTAAATAATTTATAATTTTTAAAAATTATTCTCCAACTTTAAACCAAGGAATGATTTCACAATTTTGTCGAATATAATTTTCGTTCCCTGTATAAATCAACTTTTTAGAAACCTTTTTATTAATCGCTGTTTTTTCAAAATAATTCAATCCTTTCATCTGATTGGTCATGATGGTTTCAGTTGATTTAATTTCATGAACAATTAATTCTTGATTTTTTGAATATAACAAATCGATTTCATTTCCTGCTGAGTCTCTCCAAAACCAACTTTCAACAACTTCATTTTTGTGATACATTCGTTTGATATGTTCGGCAATAATCATATTTTCAAATAAAGCACCTTTTATTGGATTTGTCATTAAATAATCAGCATCATTTAACCCTAAAAGGTGAGATAGTAAACCCGAATCATAAAAGTAAATTTTTGGTGTTTTTACTAATCTTTTACTAAAATTTTCGAAATAAGGTTGTAAAGTAAAAACCACATAACTACTTTCTAAAACTGTTAACCATGATTTTGCAGTTGGTTGAGAAATACCGCACTCATTTGCTAAGGAATTCAAGTTTAGCAATTGTCCAGCTCTTGTTGCTAAAAGTGATAGGAATTTTTTAAATAACCCTAAATTTTTCACTTCTAATAACTCGGTTACATCTCGTTGAATATAGGTTTCGATATAGTTTGAATAGAAAATGGTTGAATTTATTTCTCTACTAAAAATTGCCGGATAAAATCCTTTAATAAGTGAAGATAAATAATTCGAATTCAATAAATTTTCTGATTTTAATTCTTGAAAATCAAACGGAAATAATCGAAATATTGCAACTCTACCAGCTAAGCTTTGCGTGATATTTTGCATTAAATGAAAGTTTTGAGAACCTGAAAGGATATAGTGTCCCATAATATTTTCTTCATCTACTTTAGATTGTAAATAAGAAAATAAAGAAGGTACACGCTGAACTTCATCAATAATTGTTTTCCCACTAAACCGCTTCAAAAATCCATTTGGATCTTCAGTAGCAAATTCTCGATTATCTGGGTTTTCTAAATTGATATATTCATATTCCGGAAAAGTAGATTTCAAAAAAGTTGTTTTACCAGATTGCCGAGGACCTGTTATTGCTATAATAGGATATTTATCAATCAATTGATCAACACTTTTTTTAATCTCTCTTGTAATTTTCATACTACAATAATAATACATATTTTGAAATTACACAAGTTATATTTTGAAATTACATTACCTTAACTTTGAAATTACATGGTTTTAATTTTGAACTTGCATGGATATTTATCCTTATTTGCAATTACAATTCATACATGTTTCTTTAATACCTAAAGTTAAAGCTGCTATTTAAACTAAATAAAAATATGAGAAAGATGTTTTGCATAAATAACATAATAATAGTTAAAACCAATTAGATTGAATATGGTCATTTTGATTGAGCGGAGTCGTGTTGATTGAGCGGAGTCGAAATCAACTCCAACTCGTCCCTTCTTTACCATCTTTCACAACGATGCCTGCAGCTGCAAGTCCATCACGGATTTTATCAGAAGTTGCCCAATCTTTGTTTTCGCGGGCTGCTTTACGAATGTCTAAAACCAAATCCATTACTGGAGCTAATTTTGAATCAGTAGATGCTTTAGAAAGGGATAATCCCAATACGTCTAATACAAATGAAGTTAATTCAGTAGAAAGTAATTCTAAATCAGCTTTTGAGATAGATGCATTTCCGTCTGAGATTGAATTGATATACTTCACCGCTTCGAAAATATTTGCTAATAAGATTGGTGCGTTGAAATCATCCCCCATCGCTTTATAGAAACTAGCAACTATTGCTTGAACATCTTGCGAAGAAGTTTCAGCAGTTGGTAATTTTTCTAATTTATCAATTGCTTCTGATAAACGAGAAAATCCTTTTTCTGCTGCGTTTAAAGAATCTGATGTGAAATCCAATGTACTTCTGTAATGTGCCTGCATCATTGAAAAACGAATTACATTAGGCGCATATGGCTTGTCAAAAACAGCTGTAGTTCCTTCTACAATTTCTTTCGGTAAAAAGTAATTTCCTAGAGATTTACTCATTTTTTGACCGTTCACATTCAACATGTTGGCATGCATCCAATATTTCGCTGGATTACAACCTAATGAACCGCAATTTTGAGCAATTTCATCTTCGTGATGCGGAAATTTTAAATCCAAACCACCACCGTGAATGTCAAATTGTGAACCTAAATATTTTGTACTCATTGCCGTACATTCGATGTGCCAACCTGGATTTCCATTCCCCCAAGGTGAACGCCAAATTTGCATATCCTCTGGATTTGCTTTTTTCCATAAAGCGAAATCTGCAAAGAAACGTTTTTCATCTTGTGCATTCAAGGTTCTTGTTTCTTCCGCTAATTCATCTACTTTACGTCCGCTTAAAATACCGTATTCAAACTTTTCACTGTAAGCTCTCACATCAAAATAAACGGAACCATTTACAACATAGGCAAAACCATTATCAATAATTTGTTCGATAATTTCGATTTGTTCTTGAATATGTCCGGTTGCTGTTGGCTCAATATTAGGCGGTAACATATTGTAAATACGTTGTAATTCTTGAAAATTAACGTTGTATTTGTAAACGATTTCTAACGATTGAACTTGTTCCAAACGTGCTACTTTCCCGATGCTATCCACATCGTCGCCTGCACTGTTTGTAATGTGACCTGCATCGGTGATATTTCGCACGTATTTTACTTGATACCCTAATTTCAAAAGGTAGCGGTAAATCATATCAAAATTGATAAACGTACGCATGTTCCCCATGTGCGGTTCGCTGTATAACGTCGGTCCACAAACATACATACCAACTCTATTTTCGTATATCGGTTCAAATTTTTCTTTTTGACCAGTTAAACTATTGTAAATAAAAAGTTCGTTTGTAATTGTGCTCATAACGTTGTCCTGTGATTTTTCACGAAATTAATGAAAAGATTGCAAGTAAAAGTGATTTGAAAGTTGATTATTTGCTTGTTTTTTTCGGTAAACTCCTTAAAAAAGTAAAGATTCTTTTTCTAAACAAGACCAATAACAGAATATAGGGGAGAAACATTAAATATAAAATGCCAATATTGATGTTACTTCCAAAAGAAGATTCTTCTAATTCAGATCCTTGTTCAGAGAGTAATTTACATTGAGCACATCCTTGACCAAAAACATCAACAACAGTCAAAGTAAGACAGAGTATAAGAAGAATTCTAATCACTTTATTCATGGCGTAAATTTAAGGATATTTTACAAAAAAAACGCCGTTTCAAGAATAATTTTGAAACGGCGTTTTATAAAAAATGATTCGTTTATTTGTTAATTATTAATTTTTCAATTGTTTTAAAATTACTTCCACTAATTTGTATAAAATAAACACCTCCTTCAACAGCATTTAAATTAATCTCTTTTTTATAGAAAGCATCTTCTTTTTCTGAATCAATTTGTTCCATTACACGTCCAGAAGCATCTAAAATGGTAATTGTTACTTTTCCAATTGTTTCATTTTTCAATGTTAAAAGTACGTTGCCATCGTTTGAAGGATTTGGAATTAATAATAATTCAGATAACGCTTGAATAGACTCATCATTCACTTGAATATCAGAACCATCTGTTCTCAACGTTGTTGAAGATGTAGCCGCTTTTAAAGTATAGCAAGTTGATGAATTTGCACCGCTATAACCAGTTACTTTAATGTAATAAGTTGCTACTGTTGATGTATTGTAAACAATCGTTTCCGCTGTTGTTCCTGTATTTTGGCTTGTTGCTAAAAGTGTTCCTGAACTATTATACAATCTCAAATCATAATCTGCCGGTAAATTTGTTAAAGTAATTTTCATGTTTTTTGCAGTCGTAGAATTTGAAAATTTAAACCAGTCAATATCCGTTGAAGAACCTATTTTAGCCGTAATATTTGTATTAATTGTTATTGTTTTTGCAGCTGTTTTGGTTTCATTGGTTTCATAATTGTCAGTACAAGAAACTGGTGCTGCGGCTTGAATTGAAACAGAATAATCTTCCACTTCACCATAAGTGAACATTTCACAAGAACCTGTAATTGCTGCATCTTTCATCATAACACGCATTCTTGTTGTTCCGATTGTTGCTGCGGTTGGTACTGTAAAAGTTCCTGTAATTGCTGTTGAAGTAGCTGCGGAAGTATAAACTAATTCGCCCGCATCTTCAAAATCTAAATCTTTATTATAATCGATGAAAACTCTGAAATATTCGCTATAAGCAGAACCTGAAAATCCAGGAGTTAATTTAATTGAATTTACACTTCCGATAGCTAAATTAGTTGTAAGAGAAGTGAAATTTCCGTAACCATTATTTGAGGCTGTAGTGTTGTTAATTGTTCCTAAATTAACATTTGAAATCCATTCATATTGGGTATTTGAAGAACTAGAATTACAATAGGAGGCCGCGGGAGGAGTTGAACTTCCGCCACAACCATTTGAACTTAATATACTTGCTCGAGAGCCACCTGAAGCAAACAATGCTTGCATTCTACTTTTTTGTCCATTTGTAAACATATACATGCAACCATCATCCGTGTAATCCATGTAATTCATAAACATTTCAGCGGTTGTTCCAGAACATTCTCCACTTCTAACCAAAGGGTGGGTTGGACAACCAAAATTTTGCCCATAATCATTTCCTGTTCCATTACTTGTAGAACCTCCTTTTTGAGTCGGTGTGTCAGCTACTTGGTCGTTTCCACATCCCCCAGATTGATCTCCTCCAATATGATATAAATTCAACCAATGTCCAATTTCATGGGTTGCTGTTCGACCTAAATTATAGGGTGCAGTTGCAGTACCTGTATTTCCAAAAGCAGTATAATTTATTACAACGCCATCTGAAGCTGCAGGACCACCAGGAAATTGAGCATAACCTAAAAGTCCATTTCCTAAATTACAAATCCATAAATTTAAATATTTAGAAGCGGCCCAGGCATCATCACCACCTTGTGCACTGTATTTTACTTTATCATCGTCGATAAAAGAAGTTACAGATGTTGCTTTCCGAATAATTCCATTGGTAGCAGCTCCATTTGGATCAATAGAGGCTAAGCAAAAGTTAATTTCGCAATCAGCAACCGAAGAAGAAAAAGTTGATGGAGTTGAGGAAACATCGGAATTTAATTTTCTAAAATCTTTATTTAAGATTGCAATTTGCGATTGAATTTGTGCATCCGAAATATTTTGCGAAGTTGTGTTATAAACAATATGAACAACGACTGGAATGTTGACAACTGTTTTTTGATATTCGCCTGATTTTATGACTTGTTGCGTAAAATTCTCGATGGCATCTCTTTCGATTTGAAGATTGGGATACTGTTGGAGGAGTTCTTCATGGTGGTGCATGGTTCCACAATTTCTTTGCGCATTTATTTTGCTGGAGAATAGCAAAAATAAAGACACAGTAATCAATACTGTCTTTTTCATAGTTTGTTATGTTTAATTTGTTTAGCATTACAATTATAGTATAATTTTTTGATTTTTCAAAGCTTATTTGTGATTTTTTTAACGCTTCCTGGTAATTTGTTTAATTTTATTAATAGACCTGCTTTCTTTTTTAGAAAAGACAATGATTATTTAAATTGCAAATTTTTATTCTGTGGTAGTAATGAATTATTGAATTACCAATTACTAAATAAAAAATTAGGCTAACTTTGTTTTAACGTTTTAAAAATAGAACTAAATGAAATATTCAATATTTTTCGCCATTACTTTATTGTTCAATTTAATATTAAGTTGTGGAAGTGGGTCAGCATCCAAAAAATCTACCCAAAATCTAGATAGTTTAGTCATAATGTATCCAGATAGTTTACCTATACTAATTGCGCATGGTCGAAAAATGATAAAAGAATTTGATTTTTCAAAAGCAATTGAAGATGGTGCTAAAGCTTTTCATATTGATAGCAGTTCAATTGAAACACGTTTATTATATGCAGACATATTGAATAATCGGCCTACTCGAAATTTTTCGGATGTAATGGAGGCACAAAGACATTATCAAATAATAATAAGAAAAGACCCTAAAAACTTAAAAGCATTAGTCGGAGTGGCAACTACTTTCAGTCAATTACATGACAATGAAAAAGCATTTCATTTTATTAATTCTGCCTTAAAAATTAATCCAAGATATAGAGATGCGTATGTATTAAAAGGGACTATTTATTTACAGATTGGAGATAAAAAACTTGCGAAATCTTCTTATGAAACAGCTGTTCAACAAGATCCTAAATTTTATGAGGCTTATTTAATGTTAGGAACTATTTATGAATCAGAGAAAAATCCTATATGCATTGAATATTATAAAACAGCAGCAAAAATCAAATCAAAATCACCTGATGTTTTATATTCTTTAGCGTATGCATATCAAAATTTTAATAAAATTGAGTCGGCTAAGAAACTTTACCGTAAAATGATACAAATTGATACAAATTATCATGAAGCATTATTTCAATTAGGATATATTAAACAATACAATGACCATGAATTAGATAGTGCCATTTATTATTACAAAAGTGCCATTGAAACAAACAAAAAATTTGTGGAAGCATATCATAATTTAGGTCTTTGTTATGAAGAAAAAGGTGAATTAACACAAGCGTTAAATTGTTTTGCAGATGCTTTACATTACAATCCTAATTTTGAACTTTCGATTAAAGAAGCTAAAAATATTCAAAAAGATTTTGATTTTGAAAAGTTTAAATAAATGAGGATTAATCCAAAGTACATTCAAGTTATAGGTGATGCCGTTATTCCATTATTAGGCTTTTTTATCTGGAATTGGAGTTTATATTTTATCTTAATATTTTATTTTTTAGATCTTCTTGTAAAGGAAATAATTATTCAATTAAAAACAAAAAAAACGCGTGATTACCACTTTTCTCAAAGGACTATAGCCAATAATTTTCCTTGGTTTTGGAATAGTTGCTTAAGTTTTGTATTACTGATTGGAACTATTTATTTGGCGCATTTTATTCTTTCATTTTTACATCAAAATTTCAATCCTATAAAAGAAATTTTACTGTTTTGGAACTACAAAGATATGGGTGTTGAACAAGGTTATATACTCGTTCCATTATTAATATTAGCTGGATATATGCAATATAAAAATGAATTTTTAGCCCCTAAAATGTTTGAACGTATTTCTTTATCTCATTTATGGAAACAGCATTTAACAGCTCAAATCCTAATTTTCTGTTTTGCGGCTTTAACGTTAGCTATTTTTCAATTTACCATTGTAAAAGAAGTTGTGTTGGTTTTAAGTATAATGGGTATTTCAACATTGTATCAATTTGTGAAATTAAAAAGAAATTAAAGCAGTAATTGATTGAAAAACTTTCTAAATTTAACACCATAAAATTTATGGTATGAATAATTTCGAATTTCAAAATCCAACTAAAATAATTTTCGGTAAAGGTACTATTTCAAAATTATCTGATGAAATCCCATCCAATGCTAAAGTACTTTTGCTTTATGGAAGCGGAAGTGTCAAAGAAAATGGTATTTACAAGCAAGTTATAAACGCATTATCCAATTATAATTTTATTGAATTTGGAGGAATTCCTGCTAATCCAGAATATGAAGTATTAATTGAGGCTTTAAAAATTATCAAAAAAGAAAAAATAACATTCCTTCTTGCTGTTGGTGGAGGATCTGTAATAGATGGCACCAAATTTTTGGCTTCAGCAGCATTATTTGACGGTGATGAACCATGGGATATTCTTTCTAAATATATTCGAACGGAAAAAGCAATGCCTTTTGGAACGGTGCTTACAATGCCTGCGACAGGTTCAGAAATGAATTCAGGTGCTGTAATTACAAAAGCTTCAAGCAAAGAAAAATTAGGAATGGGAGGAACAGCCTTGTTTCCACAATTTTCAATTTTAGATCCGCAAGTAATTCAATCTATTCCAAAACATCAATTAGCCAATGGTATTACAGACGCTTTTTCACATGTTATGGAACAATACATGACTTATCCAATCCAAGCTAAACTACAAGATCGATTTGCTGAAAGTATCATGCAAACATTGATAGAAATTGCACCTACAATTCTTGAAAATCCAATGCACTATCAATCCGCAGCAGATTATATGTGGTGTTGTACGATGGCATTAAATGGTTTGATTCAAAAAGGTGTTCCAACTGATTGGGCAATACATGCCATTGGTCATGAATTAACAGCTTTATACGGGATAGATCACGCACGCACCTTAGCCATTATTGCTCCGAGTCATTACCGTTATAATTTGGAAACTAAAAAAGAAAAGTTAGCTCAATTTGGTGAACGTGTTTGGGGAATTAATTCAGGAACAAAAGAAGAAATAGCACTTAAAGCAATTGAAAAACTGGAAGACTTTTTCCATTTATTAAATATTTCTACTCGCCTTGGAGAATATACACCTGAATTTTTAGGAACAGCTGAAAAAATAGAAGCGCGATTTATACAAAGAAATTGGCTTGGTTTGGGAGAAAACAAAACTTTAAAACCAGAAGATGTTGCTAAAATTGTTACTATGAGTTATTAAATAATTTAGGTTTTGAGTTTCGAATTTTGAATTCAAAGGTTTTCATTCGTTATCAAAATTTAGAATTCAAATATATTTTCTATTTTTACGTAAAATTATTCAAGAATATGAGTTGTACCAATTGTAGTAGTGGAGGAGGAACTCCACGCGGATGTAAAAACAATGGTACTTGTAGTTCTGGTGGATGTAATAAGTTAGAAGTGTATGATTGGTTGGCTAACATGACGTTACCAAGTACTCAAGCACCCTATGATATAGTTGAAGTAAGATTCAAAAACAGTAGAAAAAGCTTTTTTAAAAACTCAAAAAACATTTCTCTTCAAGTTGGTGATGTGGTTGTAGTGGAAGAAAGTCCTGGACATGATGTAGGTGTCATTTCAATTGTTGGAGAATTAACCAGAATACAAGTAAATAAAAAAGATTCCAATTTTAAACCGTTGGAAACAAAAAAAATTCATCGAATTGCTTCACAAGAGGATATCGATAAATGGGTAAAAGCACGTTCATTGGAAAAGTCTTTAATGTACAGATCCAGAACTTTAGCCATAGATTTAGGTTTGGAAATGAAAATTTCGGATGTTGAATATCAAGGAGATTTATCCAAAGCTACATTCTATTATACTGCTGATGGACGAGTAGATTTTCGACAGTTGATAAAAAATATGGCGGAAGAATTTAAAGTTCGTATAGAAATGCGACAAATTGGTTCACGTCAGGAAGCTTCACGTTTGGGAGGAATTGGATCTTGTGGAAGAGAACTATGTTGTTCTACATGGTTAACTGATTTTCGCTCAGTTTCTACTTCTGCTGCTCGTTATCAACAATTGTCCTTAAATCCGCAAAAATTAGCCGGACAATGCGGTAAATTGAAATGCTGTTTGAATTACGAGTTAGATATGTATATCGAAACTTTAAAGTCTTTCCCAAAAGTTGACACAAAATTACGTACTGAAAAAGGAAATGCATATCATGTCAAAACAGATGTTTTCAAAAAACAATTGTGGTATGCTTATGAAGGAGATATGGCAAGTGGTTTAATTGCGCTAGCACCTGAAAGAGTTCGTGAAATTATTGAATTAAATATTGCTGGTAAAAAACCTGTTGACTTGGCTGAATACACAGCTCCTGTAGCAATTAAAGAACCCGATTATTCAAATGTTGTTGGTCAAGATAGTTTAAATCGTTTTGAACATACTTTCAATAAAAACAAAAATAAGAAAAAGAAAAAACCAAAAGCTAAAAATCCAAATAATGCTGCTGATGGAATTTCTGCTCCAATTGAAAATGCTCCAAAACCAAAATTACAAACTAAACCTGCGCCATTAAAACCCGTAAATAAGCCAGAACATAAACCTGCTCAACAACCTGTTGCTCCGCAATTAAATGAAAATGGAGAACCTATTGTGAAAAAGAAGAAAAAGAAAAATTTCAAGAGAAAACCAAAGCCAAATAATTCCGTAAACAATGAAAATAATGCTTAGGATTTTTGTTTTTTTTATATTAATAAGTGGACTCTTCACCTCTTGTGGAGAGCAACCTTATTATGAAAAAGTATATTCATTTAAAAATAATACTTGGAGTCAAAGAGTTAAACCTCGCTTTGTTGTTGACATTAAAGATATTTCAAAACCATATAATTTTATTGTAACTATCCGCACTACAACGGACTACAAATACAGTAATTTATGGATGTACATGAATACCCTAACTCCATCTGGTGAAAAAGGAAGAGAACCATTTCAAATGTATATCACAAACCCTGATGGAACATGGACAGGCATCAAAACAGGCACTGTTGTTGAAAATTCCCTCTATTTCAAAAAACGGAAATTACCTAAAAAAGGGAAATATGTATTTACTTTAGAACAAGGAATTACAGAGTCTGTTATTGATGAAATTTTAGATATTGATTTAAGGGTTGAAGAAGCAAAATAACAATTAAACAAGAAGGTGTTTTATATTCAACAAGATTGTATAAAAGTTCAAAAAACTAACAATTATCATTTTTCACTATAATCTAAACTTCTTACATTTAGCAAAAATTATAAAATTATGATAGCTCCTTTTAATTTACATAAATGGATTGAAGAAAATAGAGATTTGTTAAAACCACCTGTTGGAAATAAATGCTTGTACAAAGAAGCTGGAGATTTCATCGTTATGGTCGTTGGTGGTCCAAATGCTCGAAAAGATTACCACTTTAATGAAAGTGAAGAATTATTTTACCAAATTGAAGGAGATGCTTTAGTTCGAATTCAAGAAAATGGAAAACCACGAGATATTGTAATTAAAGAAGGAGACATTTTCTTATTACCTGGAAATACACCTCATTCTCCAATAAGAGGTGAAAATACTGTCGGTTTAGTAATTGAAAGAGTTCGTAAAGGAACAAATATGCAAGATGGTCTTTTGTGGTTCTGTGAAAAATGTAATCATAAGTTAAAAGAATACCGTTTTGGGTTGGATGATATTGAAAATGGATTCTTACCGATGTTTAAAGAGTATTATGCGTCTGAAGAAATGAGAACATGCGACGAATGTGGTCACGTGATGGATACAGACCCTAGATTTGTATAAAATTCACTTCGACCTGCACTGTAGAGTTATTTCGATTTTGCTCAGAGATCTCTACAATGCGAAGTCGAATGGTAATGAGTAATTCAAATGGTAACTGAGCATAGTCAAGTTACCATTTTACAGTAATTTTTCCCATAGATTTTCCACTTTCCAACAATGTATGTGCTTGATTAATAGAATCTATTTGGAATTCACCTCCTATTTGAGGTTGGATAATTCCTTTCTTATACAATTCAACTACTTGTTGCAAACAATACAATAATACTTCAGGCTTTTGATCTGCAATTTTAAGCATATTTATACCTAAAATATTTTTGGAAGTCATCATTAATCCAATTGGTATCACAAGTCCCATTTTTTTTACAAAATTTAATTGTGAAAAAAAGCCCCATTTTTTACCTGAAAGTGCAGCCCCACCATATAAAAATAATTTACCTCCTGCTCCTAGTAACTTCAAATCATCTTTGAAGGATGAACCTCCTATTGGATTATAACTAATATCTAATTTAGATCCTTTTAAAATAGTTTCTATTTGCTCTGAATAATTGGAATGATTGTAATTGATGCTATAATCTGCCCCTAATTTTTCAACGAGTTCTCTTTTATTATCATCTCCAATTTTTGCAAAAACAGTTGCTCCTCTATATTTTGCCAATTGAATTAATATTGATCCAACTCCTCCAGCTGCTGCATGAATCAAAACTTTTTCACCTGGATAAATTGGAGCAATATAGGAAACCATATAAAAAGCCGTTACAGATTGTGTACACAATGCTAATGCAACAGAAGAATTTAAGTCATTTATTACAACTATTGCTTGATCTGTAGAAATGACTTTTTTTGCATATCCTCCAAATCTACTAAATGCTAAAACTCGTTCGCCAAGCCATTTTGAATCAACATTTTTCCCAATTTGTATAATTGTTCCAACAACTTCATAACCAATCACACATGGCATTGCAGGAGCTTCTTTGTAAAGACCATTTCGAGCCATTACATCTGCATAATTCAACCCAAAAGCCTCTGTTTCAATAAGTACTTCATTCGCTTTTAAAGAATTTAATTCTATTACTAATCTTTTAAAAGCAATTTCGGGTTTTCCTTTTTGAACTAGAACAATTGCTTCTGTTTTAATTTTTTCCATTTTTTCCTTCAATGATTACAACAATTTCTCCTTTTGGCGGATGTTGCTCATAATATTCTTTAACTTCTTTTGCTGTCCCTCTTTTGTATTCTTCAAACATTTTAGACAATTCACGAACCACACACACTTTTCGCTCGACTCCCATGAATTCTTCAATTTGACCTAAACATTTAACTAAACGATGTGGTGATTCATATAAAATTATAGTCCGCTCTTCCTGTTCTAATTGCAATAATTTTGTTTGACGCCCTTTTTTATGCGGCAAAAATCCTTCGAAACAAAAACGATCACAAGGAAAACCACTTGCAACTAAGGCAGGAATTAGCGCTGTAGGGCCAGGAAGACATTCAACATCAATACCTTCGTTGACACATTCACGAGCTAATAAAAATCCGGGATCTGAAATACCTGGAGTACCTGCATCTGAAACCAAAACTGCGAGATTCATTCCTTTAATTCGATCTATAGCTGATTGTAAAGAACGATGTTCGTTGTGCGCATGAAAAGGAATAACATGTTGTTGAATTTCAAAATGATTAAGCAATTTTTTGGTTACCCGTGTATCTTCTGCAAAAATAATATCTGCTTCTTTTAAAATTCTAAGTGATCGTAAAGTAATGTCTTCTAAATTTCCAATCGGAGTTGGAACTAAACATAATTTTGCCATAATTATCTTGTAAGGACTACGTAATCTTGTAATAAAGTTTGTAAAAAATCTAAACGTTTTGCAGGAGTTTCACTTAAGCCTATTAAACGAGCAGACTCATCTGCCAATTGTATTGCAAAATCTTTAACTTGCGGTGTTTGATATTTTCGAACACGTTGAATCGTTGTTTTAATTAGCAACATATCTTCATCTGTCAATTTCACAACAGCTGGATATGTTGGAACATAATCGGTTTGGTTTTTAATGGCTAAAACATCTGAAATACTATATTTTATACTTGGTTTATTTTTTATTACAACTGAGCCTGCCATTAAATCTCCAATCCGTTGATTTCTTTCAGAAATACTGCTAAAAAAGATTCCCAAAATTCCAATTCCTAACCAACATAAAATTAAAAAATCCAAACTAATCCATAAAAACTCTCCTTTAAAAATCCATCTTGTAAAAATCTCTTTTAAACCGATTCGCTCTCCTTGTACAGTAACAACACGTATTCCTATTAAATATTTGCCTAAACTTTGTCCATTCGTAAAATATTCACAAATTGGATGATAAAAAATAAATGGAATCTTAATAATTATTAATAGCAATAACAAGTCACTTCCTTTCGTAGAAATCAAAACGGTATTATACCCTAAAATCCCTGTTAAAGTCATAAAATAAATTGTAAACATTGCGATATCAATAAATGCCGCTAAAAAACGTTGCGCCGTTGAAGCTAATTCATATTCAATTTTTACATTTTGTGCCGAAACAAATTCAATTGTTTTCATTCATCTATTTATATTTAGTGCTAAAATTAGAAATAGATTGGGAATATTTAATTTTTTATAACACGTTTGTTGTAAAAAGTCCCATTCAAATTTATTGAAATAAAATAGACCCCTTTTTTACAATTCTCCCCATTGTCATTTTTCCCACTCCATAACGTTTGAAATTGAGTTGAAAATAATTGTTGGTTTGAACATAATTTGGTAATTAATTTCCCTTGAAAATCAAAAATACTTACAGAAATTTGATCACCCGGTTTACAGTTCATTTCAATGTTAAAATGATCATTTGATGGATTTGGAAAAATGTTTATTTCAGCTGTTTCTTTTTCAATTGCTTTATTTAAACTTGCTGTCATCAAAACTTCCATATCATAATTTTCGTCCCCTGCTTGATGAATCATGTAATGAAAATATACCAAAAACATTTCATCATTAGTATTTAATCCTGGATATACAGTAATAGGTGGATTGTTTGGATTATTTAAATTTGAAGTTGTGTTATTATAATTTCCTTCCGCTCTAATTGTTGTTCCAATTGGCAAAAATGGCATGTGTTTAAAAAAATAAAAATCCTGCCAATGAAAATCCCATTCAGGTACTTCAATAAAAGGAATTGTATCATTAATACTTGTTGTTGCATAAGCTTTAATATCATTTCCAAGTAAATGCATGTGCGGAAATACACTCAAAACCGATATATTATTGTTTAAACCAGACGTGCCTGCTGGATAAGATCCTGTTACATGGGTAATTTGATTGGGGGGTAAAATAAAATCCCAATTCTGAATAATCGGTGAGGCATAAACTTGTCTAATTCCCGTTTCATTAGGAGGATAAAAATGTAAAATGACTTTTGTGCTATCGAATTCACCATAACTTCCATCAGGATAATGCATAGCAAAATAGATATTAGAACCGGAAGCTATTGGAATTCCTAATTTTAATGGGGCTGTTGAAGGTAACGTAACCGGACTACAACCAGGTGTATAGCCTGCAATTAAAAAAGTATTTGTTGAAGCTGGACTAGAACAATCTCCTCCAATTGAATCTGTAACTTCTACATCATTGGGGTCTATATAAACAAGAGCATGGTGTACAATGGATCGATTACCTGGAATTATTTCAATGGACTTAATGACCCGATTACTGGTAAGTCCACTCGGAATGGAAAAACAAGCATAATCATCATGACCTGTTTGGGCTTTACTCATGTATGTCGGAATTTGTACTTCTAAATCACCTGCACCTAAAATTGATCCTAAATTAAACACAGGTGGTGGTGGTGTATTTGAAGCATTTCCCTCAGGTGTTCCATTTGTTAGCCATGATAATATTGTCGCTTTATCAGTTGTTGATAAAGCTCTATCATGAACATATTGTTGATATTCATTATTGGGTGGCCATGGTGGCATTTCATCTTGTGCAACAGCATCGTAAATAGCCGCTGACATCGCAACAACTTGGCTGTATGTCGTTAATGGAGTTGAAGATATTCCTCCCGTATGATGGCATTGCGCACATTTATTATAAACAATTTGAGCAACATTATCGCTCCAAGTTTGAGCAGATGAAAATTGATAAAAAAACAGCGTTAGCAGTACAGTTAAATGTTTCATAGTATTTATTTGTTTTAGAAAATTAGTCATTTTTTTAATATATTTTATCTTTTTGAAATAGAAATATTATCAATATATTCAAATTAACTATTTAACTGATGTGTTTTTTAGAAAATCTTTCCTAATAAAAGTCATGTTTTTTATTTCTTATTAATATTAACTTTGCTAAAATTTAAAAAGTATTCCATGAAGTCAATTTTGTTATGTTGTTTAACAATTAGTTTCCTTTCATTTTCACAAGAGAATGTATCAACAGCGATTACTAAAAAAGGGAGTTTCTTTTTTTATTGGGGATGGAACCATTCGGCTTATAGCAATTCAGACATTCATTTTACTGGACATAATTATGATTTTACTTTGTATGATGTGGAAGCTAAAGATCGTCAAAGTGCGTTTGATCCAAAGATATATTTTAATCCTGCTACAATAACAATCCCTCAATATAACTTAAGAATAGGTTATTATTTTCATGAAAAATATTCTATTTCTTTGGGTGCAGATCACATGAAATATGTCATGAGAGATTATCAAATGGCGACGATTTCAGGACACATTGAAAATTCTGGTACTGGATATGATGGTGTTTATGATAAACAAGCATTTATGATTAAACCAGATTTTTTAAAATTTGAGCATACAGATGGTTTAAATTATTTAAATTCTGAGGTACGAAGACATGATAAAATTTATACCTATAAAAAGTTTAAGTTAAATCTTTCTGAAGGTTTAGGAGCAGGTTTTTTATATCCTCGTACAAATACAACCTTAATGCACAATGCACGCTATGATCAATTCCATGTTGCGGGTTTTGGTTTAGGAGCAGTTGCTGCTTTAAATATTGAAATCTATGATCGTTTTTACATTCAAACAGAATTAAAAGTTGGTTATATAAACATGCCCTCTATTCGTACAACAATGTATATTGCTGATAAAGCAAAGCAAGCATTTACTTTTATCCAATCAAATGTTGTTTTCGGAATGAATTTAAACTATAAGAAGAAAAAATAACTTGTAAGCTAAACAGCTTTATGAACGAAAACTATTTTCTGAAACATTTATAGAATATTAGAAGTTTTTCAATTGAGTAAAATTCAAAAATCAGATAATATTTACTAGAAAGACTAAGTAACTCCTAAAATTATTTGATAAAAAGATTTTATTGGATTTTTTTACTCAAAAAAGGCAAGATTTTCAGTAATAATGGATCTTTATTTCTTAAAAACTTAACGCGTTTTGAGAGGAAAAGACTTAAAATATTGAAATCATAATAAATTCTCCCATATATAAATAACTGGTTGTTGTAGCAAAAATTGGCTCTAAGGAAAGAATCATAGCAGTTGCAATTATACTCACATATTGTTGAGCCCAAATCATTAAAAAATAACACAATAAAGTCCCAAATAAACTTAAATATACCACACTTGGAAGCGCATTTAATTCAAACATTAATGGTTCATCTATTAATTGTAATTTAATAAATAAACAAATTGTTGAGATGATGCCAGCAAATAGAAATTGATAAAATATCAAGCCATATAACTCTGATTTTCTAACATATTCACCACTTAGAATGATGTTTAATGCACAAACTACCGCACCAATTAATGTCAAAAAATCACCCCAATTAAAATTTGCTTCTGAATTACTATTCGTCAGTAAGTATAAACCAAATGAAACAATAACAATGGTAAGTAGTTGTTTCCAATCTATTTTATTTTGACCAACAAAAAACAATAGAATTGGAACCATGATTACAGCCGAACTTGTAATAAAAGCACTGTGTGTTGAACTTGTCACAGATAAACCTACTGTTTGTATAATGTAAATCGCACCAATTATTACACCCAATATGATTCCATATTTAATAGCTTTTCTATTTTTTAAAATATTTAATTTCTTCTTAAACAATAAAAATATTCCAAAAGCAACTACCGCAATCCAATTTCTAAGAACGGATAATAATACAGGATCAATTTTATCAGATATACCTTTGATTACAGCAAATGTTGTCCCCCAAATGATTGTACATAAAATAAGAATTAATATGTGTTTTTTATTTGAAGCTTGCATAATTTCGCATTTTACACCATTTTTACTTTGAATTTACTAGTATATTTTTCAGGTATAATGCCGATATAGCTTTGATTAAATTGGAATTTTATTCCAGTATTATCAAAGGTCAATCGGTATTAGTAAACAAAAGTAAGATTAAAATACTTAAAATTTTATTTTATTAATAATGGGCTATTGATACACGATTGAATGATAGTCAATTTTATTTTACTACATTCGATTATTATTCCGTTTAAATATAATTTCTAGATTATTATCTATAAAAAACAGCGCAGGTAAGTGCGCTGTTCTTAACGATATGCAGTGTTTCTTACTCTTCTGAATCTACTAAAACATTCGTATGAGTAAGAGCTTCTTTAATTTTTGTTTCTAATTCAGAAAACAATTCAGGATTGTCCAATAAAATTTGTTTAACTGAATCGCGGCCTTGACCTAATTTTGTTTCACCATAAGAGAACCATGAACCACTTTTCTTGATAATATTCAATTCTACACCTAAATCAATAATTTCTCCTACTTTTGAAATTCCTTCACCATACATAATATCGAATTCAGCTTTTCTAAATGGTGGAGCTATTTTATTTTTAACAACTTTTACTTTAATTCTATTCCCAATAACTTCTTCTCCATCTTTAATCTGTGCTGCTCTTCGAATATCTACTCGAACGGATGCATAAAACTTCAAAGCATTACCTCCTGTTGTTGTTTCAGGATTTCCAAACATAACACCAATTTTATCCCGTAATTGGTTAATGAAAATACAACAACACCCTGCTTTATTTATTGAACCTGTTAATTTTCTCAATGCTTTAGACATCAAACGAGCTTGTAACCCCATTTGTGAATCTCCCATCTCTCCTTCAATTTCTGCTTTTGGTGTTAATGCTGCAACTGAATCGACAACAACTAAATCAACAGCTCCTGAACGAATCAAATTATCAGCTATTTCTAAAGCTTGTTCCCCGTTATCTGGCTGAGAAATCAATAAATTTCCGACATCAACACCTAATTTTTGAGCATAAAATTGATCAAATGCATGCTCTGCATCAATAATTGCTGCAATACCTCCTTGTTTTTGAACTTCTGCTATTGCATGAATTGCTAAAGTTGTTTTTCCAGATGATTCTGGTCCAAAAATTTCAACGATTCTTCCTTTAGGATACCCTTGAATTCCTAATGCTAAATCTAATGTTAATGATCCTGATGGAATCACTTCTATATCTGCTATTGGAGCATCTCCTAACTTCATGACCGTTCCTTTGCCATACGTTTTGTCTAACTTCTCCATCGTAAGCTGTAAAGCTTTTAATTTGTCTGGGTTTACTTCTTTTGCTGCCATATCGCTTTTTTAAAATTCGATTACATCTTCGTTACTGATGTTTTTCGAATGGGTTATTATTGTTTTTATTTATGATACAAAGATAAAGGTAGTAAATCGTAATCTATTTACGTACTTCTTAATTATTTTCAATTATTTCAATTATTTCTTCTGCATGTGCTTTTGTTTTTGGCTTTTCAATTATTCCGACAATTATTCCTTTTTCATTTACCACAAATGTCGTACGATGAATCCCATCATATTCTCTTCCCATGAATTTTTTATTTCCCCAGACACCATACGCTTCAATTATTGTTCTATCAATATCAGCAATTAACACAAAAGGTAAATTTTGCTTTTCAATAAATCGCTGATGTGAACTTTCAGAATCTGCACTTACGCCAATTATAGTAATCCCTTTTGCTGAAAGAGTTGAATAATTATCCCGAATATTACAAGCCTGCATTGTACAACCAGGAGTGCTATCTTTAGGATAAAAATAGATAGCCCATTTTTTACCAATTAAATCAGATGAATATATGTTATCCCCATTTTGATTTTTACCAATAAACATAGGTGCTTTATCGCCGATTTTAAGAAATTTTAAATTGCTCATTATATAAACGTTATTGTGATGATTTATTAATCAAATGTAGCTATTTTTATTATATATCCAACTTATTTTGATTACTAATTAATCATTAAACTGATTAATTAGTAATATTCAATTGATTTTAAGCTGTTTAATTCTGACTATTTTACAAAGAAATTTAATTCTAAATCTTTAATATGATAATTTTTCTTACTACTATTCAATATATAATAATTAAAATAGAAGTTTTTTCTATTTTTCATTTTAGCTTTTGGAACTTCAAAAACATATTTTAGCTTTATCCATCCTTTCTTAATAAATCTTTGATTAATTCTAGAAGAAGCTTGTTGCCAAAAGAAACTTCCTGCTTTGGTTTCCAATGAAGCTGTAAAAGGACAGATTTTCTCATAATCTGAATATTTATTAAGATATGCCTTAAATGTCGCAACTACTTTTATTCCTTTAGAAACTTTAACTTTTTTGAATGGTATTTTTTCACCAATATTAATATATTCAGTTGATGCATTAATTTCTTTGAAAATTCTTCGGGTTAATAATTTATATGTCCCTTTATACCAATATTGCTGGAAATAAGAAGTAGGAATTAATACATCATTATATATCAAATTACTTGTGAAGTTATTATAAACATTTAATTTAGTTTTTAATTTTTTGATATATTTATCATTTGAAAGGGGCTTTAATTCTAAATTTTTCTCAATCTTGAATAATTGATCATGGTATAAAAAATGATTTCCGTAAACTAAAAAATCATAATTTAAATTAAATGAGCTAATTGGTTGGTAAACATCTAATTTATATTCTTTTTGAAGATTTAATCCTTTTCCCATAAAAGGAACATTTTGAGGAATAGAAACTCCATAATTATAATGTAATAAGCTTAAAAGTGATGGGGCAATATCTAAATGTGAACAAGCTCCAAGGTATGTTTGTGGTTTTTTTAAAAGTTTACTTGTTATTATAATTGGAACTGCTGCTCTGCATAATTCATTTTTAGATTTTAATTGTGACCCATGGTCTCCTGTAATTATAAAGATCGTATTATCATAATCTTTATTTTTAGAAATCTTTTTAAAGTAATTTCTTATACAATTATCTGTAAAACGATAAGTCGAAGAATGTTTAATGTATTCATCTGTTTCTATTCGTTTTTTCTTTTCAAATTCCTTTTTAATCTGTTTCGTGTAATATTCTTGATTCGGAATCTGATAAGGATGATGAGTACTTACGGTTAATAACACATCCATCCTAGATTTTTTAATCTTAGAGTGTTTTCCATTTAAGTCCATCAAAGATTTTTCAAATAATTGATCATCTGAGTAACCCCATAAGTATTTTTTAGGTAATTTTTCTTTAAATTTCTTTTCCCAACTAAATAATCAGTTTCATGATATTTCATAAATCTATCCATTCTATGAAATTCTAAATAGACACCGCAATAAAAACGGGAATAATATTGACGAGATAATAAACTCATCAAAGACCAATGTTGAGGGAATTCCATCTCCATAAATCGTTCATGAATTGGTGCATTCGGAACAGAAGATAATACTGCTGGCAAAACATTAAACGTACGTTCTGCAGTAGAAAATGTGTTAGGAAAGTACAAAGATTTTTTTGTCAACGAGTCTAAAAAAGGCATTAAATCACCCATTTCATGAGCGTATTTACCAACATAATTTGTTCCTAATGCTTCTACAATTATTATTACTATGTTTGGTTCTTTTTTAGTATTTACATTGAATAAATTTGCAAATTTTTTATCAAGTGAAAGTGGGTGTATCGCAGGATATTTTGAATCAATTATTTTACCTCCCAAAAATTTTGGATCAATCTTAAGATTAGTTCTTAATTCTTCTTCATCTTCAAACATCATATCAATAGTTGAATTCATAAAATAGACAAATTTATTATTCACTATTTTTACTGCGACATGTTTATCCGAATGATAATTTAATTTAAAAATAAGGAAAACTCCTATAACACAAAATAAAAATAAAATATTGAGCTGTTCAATTTTCTTTTTTCTAAAGAAAAAAAGTATATAATAATATAATATTCCAACACTAAAAGAAACTATAATAAGAAAAATATTGATTTTTTTTAAGCCTGCAATTATTACAATTTCATCATAAGAAAACGTATAAAAAATTTTATCTAATGGCTCCAAAGATTCTAAATACACTTGTGATAAAGCACCATTAATTAATAAAATAATTAGTAACAATCCTTCTATGATATATGTGTTTTTTACTTTTCTATATAAAAAACAACTTTGAATAAATATTAAAAATAGAGTTATTCCATTGGCAAAAATAAAATCGATAAATATTCCTCCAAATAGATAACCTAATTTTATTCCACTTTCGGTAGAGGTTTTTATAAAAGAAAAATATTCGTAAAATCTTAGTAAAAGGAGTAAAATAAAAAAAGTATAAATTACTGGTATTCCTTTTCGAATGTTCTCTATAAAATTATTTTTTAATTTACTCCACATACTGATTAAGCTTGATCCAATTTACGAACCATTGTTAATATGGTCGCAAGTGCAACTGTTTCTCCTGTTTCATCGAAAACATCTACTAAAAATTTCACAATCCCTTTGGCAATATCGTCTTCACTTCGTTTTTCTTGATCTACTTTTTCTTTTACAGTAAAACGCACTCCTATCGTTGCTCCTGGGTAAACAGGTTTTGTAAATCGTGCTTCTTCTAAACCATAATTCAATAAAACGGGACCTTTTTTCGGGTCAACAAATAAACCTGCTGCTTTTGATAATACGAAATATCCGTGAGCCACTCTTCTTTCGAAAATCGTTCCTTCCAAAGAAGTTGCGTCCATGTGGGCGTAAAAATTATCTCCTGAAACATTTGCAAAATTTACGATATCTGCATCCGTAACTGTATGTTTATGCGTAAATACTGTTTCTCCAATTATCAATTCTTCAAAATGCTTTCTGAATACATGTGGATTTGCTTCTGGCATTGCAGCACCTACTTGAAACTGTTGTGTAATTTTAGTAATTGTTGTTGGATGTCCTTGTATTGCTGTTCGTTGTAAATAATGTAAAACACCCCGTTTACCTCCCATTTCTTCGCCACCTCCTGCTCTACCAGGTCCACCGTGGGTTAACAATGGCATTGGTGATCCATGTCCCGTACTTTCTTTCGCACAATCTTTGTTTAACACTAATATTCGTCCATGCATACTTGCAGCACCTATTACATATTCCGTAGCTTCTTGATCATTTGGCGTAACGATTGAGGAAACTAAAGACCCTTTTCCCATTTTCGCTAATTCAATTGCATCATCAATAGTTTTGTAAGGCATAATTGTCGAAACTGGACCAAATGCCTCGATATTGTGGCAATCCGTGTTAACAAAAGGATTATCATTTCTAAATAAAATTGGAGAAAAGAATGCTCCTTTATTTTTATCTGCTCCGATAACTTCAAAATTATCTAAATCTCCAAATACAATATTTTGTGTTTTTGATAATTCCTCAACACTAGCTCTTACTCGATCAACTTGTAAACGTGTTGCTAATGACCCCATTCGAACACCTTCTTGACTTGGATCACCAATTTTAGTTGATGCCAAACGCGCTGCAATTCCTTTTTCTACTTCTTCTAATAAATCTTCTGGGACAATAATACGTCGAACAGCAGTACATTTTTGACCGGCTTTAATCGTAATTTCTTTAACTGTTTCTTTGATAAATAAATCAAATTCTTCCGTTCCTGGAGTTGCGTATTTTCCTAATATAGTCGCATTTAATGAATCCGCTTCTAAATTAAATGGTACACTTTCTTGTGCAATTTGAGGCAATCCTTTTAAGACTTTACCTGTAGATGCGCTTCCTGTAAATGTTACAACATTTTCAGAAGTTACATGATCCAAGATCCCACGTCCTAAACCTACAACTAATTGCAAAGACCCTTCTGGTAAAATTTTTGAATCAATAATATCTCTAGTTATTACTTCTGTTAAAAAACTAGTATATTCTGATGGCTTTACGATTGCTGGTACACCTGCCATTAAATTCACTGCAATTTTCTCCAACATTCCCCATATTGGGAAATTAAAAGCGTTAATATGAATAGCGGCTCCTTCTTTTGGAACCATGATATGATGTCCAATAAAAGTCCCCCCTTTTGATAATGGAGCCGCCACACCATCTACATAATATGGTAAATCCGGAAATTGTTTTCTTAAAGATGCATTGGCAAATAAATTTCCAATTCCTCCTTCAATATCTATCCAAGAATCTATTTTTGTGGCACCTGTCCATGAACTTATTTCATAATATTTATTTTTCTTTTCCATTAAATGAAGAGCTAAGGCTTTAAGCATTCTTCCTCTTTCTTGAAAAGTCATTTTTCTTAAAGCATGACCACCTGTTTTACGCGCATAAACAAGCATGGCTTCATAATCTAAACCTGCGCTAGACACTTCTCCGATTTTATCCCCTGTTATTGCATTGTAAACATTGGTTTCAACTCCTTCTCCGTCAAACCATTTCCCTAAAGCGTAGTTTTGATAACGTTGCATATTCTTGATGTTTTTTTTAATTCTAAAAAGTTTCGCTTATAAAGATAAGGATAGTTTTGGTTTTCTGATTTGACATCATATATAAACAAATAGAATTTGATCTCTCTTTTACAAAAACAATTTAAAAGTGGCTGCTCTATGACAACCACTTTTTACATCTTAAAGTATTTGCATATCGTTTTCTAAGATGTTTGTGGGTAGGTATTATAATCCTATTATTTGCTTTACTTCAACTTCAGTTACTGAACGTGGTTTTCCGTCTCGAGCCAAAACAGTTCGTTTAACTAATCTTCCATGAATTGCTACTTGTTTTCCTTTTTGACCATAATTTTCAATAAACTGTGCCATATTTCCCCAAGCAAAAACACTATGCCATTGCGTATTTTTAATTACTTCACCATCTTTTACCGTTGGTTGTGAATTCGTTGCAATACTAAATCTTGCAACTTTATTTCCATTTTTACAATTCGTTATTTGAGCATTTTGTCCCATATTTCCGATTAATGTAACGTGATTTCTAAGTGTTTGCATAAGTGTTAAATTTAAATGTTTTGATTAATTTGTTTCTTGATATTCAATAACTATAGTATTACTAAATCATTGACTTCAACTTCTGAAATAGCGCGCTTTTCACCTTTATTATTTTTATAAAAGCGAGTTGTTAATTTACCTTCAATCGCTAAGCCCATTCCTACATCTCCTAATTCTTCCAGAACTTGAACCCATCTACCCCAAGCTGCTAATTGATGCCATTGACTTTTACTTTTCACATTTCCTTCAGCATCTAAATACGACTCTTTTGTGGACAAAATAAATTGAGCTATTTTCCTTCCATTAGCCAGCTCTATTACTTTTGGCGCAGAGCTCATTTTTCCAATTAAATTTACGTGATTCATAATCTTCTATTTATTTATAGTGTCTAAATTGTCTTGATTTTTACTAGATAATAACAAAAAGTCTAAAACTTCAATATCTGTTGAGTATCTTTTTTCACCATCTTTTTCATACGATTTATTTACAATTTTACCTTCAATCATTACTTCTTGTCCTTTTTCTACAATTTTTGTGATTCGTTCAGCTGTTTTCCCCCAGGCCATTACATTATGCCATGTTGTATTTTCTTTCCACTGCCCGTTTTTATCTTTATACCCTTCGTTAATTGCTATTGAAAATCGTGTTAGCGAATAGTCATTTCCTACAGGTTTAATTTCTGGTTTTTGACCTACTCTTCCAATCAAACTAACTTTGTTTCTTAATGTGTTCATAATGTGTAATTTTTATAAAGTTTGAATTTTTGTTTCCCATCAATTATTGTTGATTGATTTCGACACTGCAAAGTTTGGTTTCCTTTCAATTTTTAATCGGTATATAATCATTTACTGTCGAATGTCTTTTATTTGTAAGCAATTAAATTCAATTATAATATTGATAATCATAATTTTAATAAAAAAATAAAAAATGAATTATTTTTAAAAAAGTTCTATAAAAATTTATTTTAGGACTGGGAATCCTAATAATTATTGTTTCATTTGAACAAAATAATTATTGATTTAGTAAACTTTTGATTCATATATTTATTTTAAATCATGAAAAATTATTAATACTAGAGAGGACTTCTTTATTGATTCTTCTATCCTGGTTAGACCCTAAAATATTTCTAAAAAAGCGTAACATCAATCAAGTTTAGCTATATTTACTATTATCAATAATATATTATGCTATGAAAATCTTTTTATCTCTAATATTGATAAATGTTATTTTATTCAGTTTTATTTCTTCAGGAAATCGCCATTTTATAGGCACAACTTGGATTTTAAAAACCATACTTGTAAAAAATGATACTGTTTTTTCAGATGGAAACAAGAAATTGACAATAAAATTTTTTCTGGAAATGGATAAAGATTTTTTATCTCAAAATAATCAAAATGGTGAACGTAAAATGATTGAAAACAATGCGATCAAAAAGTATGATGAATGCAAAAAGATTCGACTACAATTCATTTCTGATTCAACGTTTATTATTACTAAAATACGTCCTGGAGGAAAAATATTTTCAAATGAAATTGATAGTGGTGTATATAAACAAACAATAGATTCTTTATTTTTAGTTGTTCCAAAAAGAAATAATTATCCCTATAATTTTAAAATTTATAGCGATAAATTATCATGTATCGATAAACATCCTATTAATCCTAAAACCACTTTAGAATTTTATCAATCTAAACATTAACAAGAATACTCTAAATCCTCCAATAAAGTAATATATTAAGCTATCTATGCCCTATTTTTTAGATGATGAATCGTATTAGTTGGATATTTACGGATATACATTTCCCTTTTATCTATTGCGATCTAGTAAAACAATAAAAAAAACTTGTTATAAAGAAAAAGCTGCCCTTTTGGGACAGCTTTCGATATAAAATATATAATCTTATTATAATTTTCTTGCAACTTCTGTTTCTTCAAATGCCTCGATGATATCTCCAACCTTAATATCGTTGAATTTTTCTACATTTAATCCACATTCGTAACCATGTTTCACTTCTTTCACATCGTCTTTGAAACGTTTTAATGATCCTAGAGAACCGGTGTGAATTACAATTCCATCTCTAATAACACGTATTCTTGAATTACGTTTAAAAATACCTTCTGTTACGAAACATCCAGCAATTGTACCCACTTTTGTAATATCAAAAGTTTCGCGAATTTCAGCTGAACCTGTGATTTTTTCTTCAATATCTGGTGACAACATACCTTCCATTGCTGCTTTGATTTCATCAATTGCTTTGTAGATTACAGAATAAAGACGAATATCAATTTCTTCTTGATCTGCTAATTTACGAGCACCTGCAGAAGGACGTACTTGGAAACCAATAATGATTGCATCAGAAGCAGAAGCTAAATTCACATCGGCTTCAGAAATTGCTCCAACACCTTTATGAACCACTTTCACTTGGATTTCATCTGTCGATAAATTCAATAATGATGCTGATAACGCTTCAATCGAACCATCCACATCACCTTTCACAATTACATTCAATTCTTTGAAATCACCTATTGCTAAACGACGACCTATTTCATCTAATGTTATATGTTTCGTAGTTCTCAATCCTTGTTCTCTATGTAATTGTTCACGTTTAGTCGCGATATTTTTCGCTTCTTTTTCGTCATTCATCACATAAAATTTATCTCCTGCACTAGGTGCACCATTGATACCTATAATCGAAACTGGTCTTGCAGGTTCTGCGATTTTTAAATTTACACCATGTTCATCATGCATCGCTCTTACACGACCGTAATTTCTTCCAACTAACACGATATCACCTACTTTTAAAGTTCCTGCTTCAACCAACATGTTTGTAACATAACCTTTACCTTTATCCAAAGATGATTCAATTACTGTACCAACAGCATTTTTATTAGGATTTGCTTTTAAATTCAACATTTCTGCTTCTAAAAGAACTTTTTCAAGTAATGCATCGATGTTTAAATTTTGTTTCGCAGAAATTTCTTGGCATTGGTATTTACCACCCCAATCTTCTACTAAAATATTCATTTGAGAAAGTTGTTCTCTAATTTTTTCTGGATTTGCACCTGGTTTATCAATTTTATTAATTGCGAAAACCATAGGTACATTCGCTGCTTGAGCGTGAGAAATTGCTTCTTTCGTTTGAGGCATCACGTCATCATCAGCAGCTACAATAATAATCGCAACATCCGTTACTTGAGCACCACGAGCACGCATAGCTGTAAAAGCTTCGTGACCTGGGGTATCTAAGAACGTCATTTTACGACCATCTTTTAAAGTTAATGAGTAAGCTCCGATATGCTGCGTAATTCCTCCAGCTTCACCGTCCGTTACGTTTGCATTTCTTAATTTATCCAATAAAGAAGTTTTACCATGATCTACGTGTCCCATTACCGTAATAATTGGTGGTCTTGAAATCAAATCTTCTTCTTTATCTTCAATTTGAGGAATCGCTTCTTGAATGTCTGCACTTACAAATTCAGCTTCAAAACCAAACTCTTCTGCAATAATTTGAATTGTTTCCGCATCTAAACGTTGATTAATAGAAGCAAATATTCCCAATGACATACAAGCAGAAATTACTTGAGTCGGGGAAACATTCATCATTGTAGCTAATTCTGAAACGGTAACAAATTCAGTTAATTTCAAGATGCTTGCTTCTAATTCAGTTTGATCAAGCTCATCCTGACGTCGTTGTGCATTTACATCCCGCTTAACTTTTCTATTTTTTGAAGCTTTAGATTTAGAACCCTTATTCGATAATCTAGCTAAGGTATCTTTTATTTCTTTTTGTATATCCCTTTCGTTAATTTCAGGTTTTACAAATTTCCCTCTATTCGCATTGTTTTGACCGCCTTTATAATTCGGAGAAACAGGTCTATTTTGACCGCCTTGCCCTTGTCCTGCTGGTCTATTATGCTGTCCAGGATGATTCCCACCTTGAGGACCACCTTGTGTTCCAGGTGCATTTGTCCCTTGTTGGCCTGCTTTTGCAGGATCAATTTTTTTGATACGTTTTCTTTTCTTACGATCATTTTGACTTTGACCTGGTGCGCCTGGTTTTCCTGGAGCAGATTTTGGTTTTGATACAGGTAATTCTATTTTACCTAAAACCGTTGGCCCTGAAAGTATTTTTCGTTCAACACGAATTGTTTCAATTTCTTTTGGAACAACTGGTTCAGTTTCTTTTGGTTTTTCTTCCACTTTTGGTTCCATTTTCACTTCTACTTTTGGAGTAGGAGCTGGAGATGGTTTTGGTGGAGTATAAGGTGTTTTTTTAGGTTTTTCAAACTTCTTTTTATCAGGTCTAGTTTTAGTGTTTAACTTATCTAAATCTATTTTCCCAACTATTTGAACTTGAACATCCCCTTCACCAAGTGTATGGGGTTCTATTGTTTTTTCAGCAGCAACAGTAACAACTTCAGGTGCTTTGTCAACAACTGGCGTTGGAACAGGAACTTCTTGAGGAATAGATGTTTCAACTATCTCTTCTTTTTTAACTGCCTGATTTACTGGAGCAACACTTTTAATGCGTTCAATCACATCATGATCTACCTCATCCTCATCATCAACTCTTGGAGCTTCATTCGGCTTTGAATCACGAATAGAGATTGTTTCTCTTTTCTCACGTTTTACAGCTGTCAATTTAGACTGCTCTTTCAATGTTTGATCTGCAGCAAATTGCTTTTGAAGTATATCAAAATGTTCCCCTTCCAATTTTGTATTTGGATTGGTATCAATGTTTACTCCCTTGGAATGCAAAAATTCAACTAATGTAGAAATTCCTACATTTAATTCTCCTGCTGCTTTTCCTAATCTTATCGGTTTTCCCGCCATATAATGTATGCGTCCTGTTGTTAACTTATTCAGTTTTCGTTGCTAAAGTAGTAATTTTTGATTAATTGTCAAACTCAGCACGTAGTATTCTAAATACTTCTTCGATTGTAACTTGTTCTAAATCAGTTCTTTTAACTAGATCTTCAACACCTAATTCTAAAACAGATTTTGCACTATCGCAACCGATTGCTTTTAATTCATCAATAATCCAGCTATCAATCTCATCAGCAAATTCTTCCAAATCAACATCATCGATGTCAACTTCACCATCACGGTAAACATCTAATTCGTAACCTGTTAATTTACCTGCCAATTTAATATTATGTCCTCCACGACCAATTGCTAATGATACTTGGTCTGGTTTTAAGAATACTTTTGCTCTTTTATCTTCTTCGTTAATTTCAACAGACGTAATTTTCGCTGGTGAAAGTGCACGTTGAATAAATAATTGGTTATTGTTTGTATAGTTGATAACGTCAATGTTTTCATTTTTCAACTCCCGAACAATACCATGAATACGCGAACCTTTCATACCAACACATGCTCCAACCGGATCAATTCTGTCATCGTAAGATTCAACTGCCACTTTTGCTCTTTCTCCTGGTTCACGAACGATACGTTTTATTGTAATCAATCCGTCAAATACTTCGGGAACTTCTAATTCAAATAATCTTTCTAAGAACTCAGGTGCTGTTCTAGATAAAATAATAACAGGACTACTGTTACGCATATCTACTTTTGCAACTACTGCACGAACGGTCTCTCCTTTTTTGAAGTAATCAGATGGAATTTGTTCAGATTTTGGTAATAATAATTCATTTCCTTCATCATCCAACACCATGATTTCTTTTTTCCATACTTGGTAAACCTCTCCAGTAACGATTTCACCGATTCTTTCTTTGTAAACTTTGTAAAGATTATCTTTCTCTAACTCCATGATTCTAGAAATCAAGTTTTGACGTAAAGAAAGAATATTACGACGACCAAAATCACCAAATGTAAACTCTTCCGTTACTTCCTCTCCGATTTCAAAATCTGGTTCAATTTTAACTGCATCCGAATAAGCAATTTCTGTATTTGGATCTTCTACTTCTCCATCAGCTACGATTTCTTTATTTACAAAGATTTGAACATCTCCTTTATCAATATTTACAATCACATCAATGTGTTCATCTGTATTGAATTTTTTCTTCAACATGGCACGAAATACATCTTCCAATACATGTTGCATTGTTGTTCTATCAATGCTTTTTAATTCTTTAAATTCCGAAAAAGATTCAACTAATTCAAGGCTATTCATAAGTACCTATTTAAATGAAATAACAATTTTTGTTTCTTTTATTTTATTCAAAGGTAGAACGACTTGTTCCACAATGATTTCTTTTTTCTTTTTGCCTTCAGGAACTTCTGTTCGTGTTTGTTCAACAGTCAATTCGGTTGCTGTAGCGCCTTTTAAAACACCTTCCAATTTAGCACCATCATTTAAAATGATTTCAACTTCTCTTTCGATGTTTTTAATGTATTGAGGTAACACGCGTAAAGGTCTGTCGATTCCTGCAGATGATACATGTAATTCAAAATCCTGCTCTTCTCTATCTAAATTATGTTCAACATTACGTGAAACAGAAATGCAATCTTTCACAGATACACCTCCCACATGTTTGTCGATTTCAACAGAAATTGAATTTGATTTTGAAATAGAAATATCCACAATAAACAACCCATTGTCTAACTCTGCAATGCGTTCATTTACTAATTCCTCTACTAATTTTTTACTAATCATGTTTTATAAAAAGAGGGGACCTCAGTCCCCTCATTTGTTCATTTCTAAATAACGATGGTGCAAATATACGATTTCTTTTTTAATAATCAAGTGTTTATTAAAAAATTGTATTGTTGCTACAAATTATTGCTTAATCATTCGTTTTGTGGACACCACTTGTCCATCAGCAACAAGAGAATAAGTATAAACTCCTGTACTTAAGTCATCCGCAAAAACATTTAATTGTCCTGAACCACGTTCAATAATGTCAACAGAATTTATTAATTTACCTGACTCATTGTAAAAATGAATTTGTGCTTTTTGCACGTTTGCAGGTATTGAATAAGTAATTACTGTGGACTCAGCAAATGGATTAGGAACATTTTGATTTAAAATAATTGCATTTTTATCTGACAATTTTACTTCTATTGCTGCTCGCATTGCTTTTTGTACGTTTTCTGTAGTTGGTTGAATAGCTCCATGACTCATTTGACAAAGCGTTGGTAATATACCGCTTAAACAATTTTCTAATTGAGAAAGACGATCATTTAAGTTGTTAATAAGTGAATCTTTGGATACAATTGTTTTTTGTTGTTCTTTCATTCCAGCAATTAATAGAGGAATTAATTCTTGATATTCTACTCCTTTGTAATGAATTGAAGGAGCAATTTCAACTCCTAATGAATCATATTGTGCTGGACGTTGTGTATTTGTTACCAATGTTGGAATTACTTGTTCTACTTCTTGGGCAATCAACCCCATTTGTTGATCATTTTCAAATGCAAAATCTGGATAATTAGCTGTATCTAAATAATATGTTTTTGGCTGACATTACTAACATACAATTCTTGAAACAAATGGGTTTACGTATTCAATCCAAACGGAAGGCTCAAAAAATCACACGAATACAATTGGCTTTTGAAATCAATACAAATGAAAAATATTTACGATTAGTCGAAAGAGGAGAATTGAATGTTGGAATTTTAACATTAAAAAAAATAGCGGAGGTATTCAATTGCGAAATTGATGATTTTTTAAGAGATAATTAATTTAGTAACCTATAGAACTACTCGGCTGAATTAACCCCACCAGAACCAAGCCCCATATATCCGCTTAAATTGTTGTTCAAATAACCACTTATAAGACTATACAAATCTCCATTGAGGCGGGAACGATTGATACCAAAAGTTTGCGTAAAAATGGAGGAATTCCAAGGGGGTGCCTGATGTATTCTATTCATTTGTTTTGTTGAAACCCCAAACTTCCTTACTTTTGCATAAAAATTCATAAAATGGCTGATATTCATACGTACAATTTTACAGGTAAAAGAGCATTAATTAGAGTTGATTTTAATGTGCCTTTAGATAAAGAAACTTTAGAAGTTACTGATGATACACGAATCAGAGCTGCTGTTCCAACGATTCAACATATTTTAAAAAATGGCGGAAGCGTTGTATTAATGTCTCATCTTGGTCGTCCGAAAGAAGGCTTTGAAGATAAATATTCTTTAAAACACATTATTAGTCAAATTGAAAAAGTATTAGGTCATTCAATTAGCTTTGCTGAAGATTGTATTAGTGATAAAGCCATAGAAATGAGTTCTAATTTACCTCAAGGAGAAGTTTTATTATTAGAAAATTTACGTTTTTACAAACAAGAAACTACAGGTACAGAAAGTTTCGCTGAGGCATTATCAAAACATGGGGATGTTTATGTAAATGATGCTTTTGGTACGGCACATAGAGCACATGCAAGCACTGCAATAATTGCAAAATTTTTCCCAAATGATAAAATGTTCGGTTTCCTTTTAGAAGCTGAAATTAAAAGTGTAGATAAAGTTTTAAATAGTACGGAAAAGCCATTAACAGCAATAGTTGGTGGAGCTAAAGTTTCTTCAAAAATTACAATTATTGAGCGTTTATTGGATAAAGTTGATAATTTAATTGTTGGTGGTGGTATGGCTTATACATTTGTCAAAGCACAAGGTGGAGAAGTGGGGAATTCATTAGTGGAAGATGATTACCTAGAAGTAGCTCGCAAAATTATAAAAGAAGCGAAAGAAAAGGGAGTTCATTTATACATTCCTGTTGACACTATCATTGCGGATAAATTTGATAATCTAGCTAATAAGCAAACGGTTGCTATTGATCAAATTCCTTCTGGATGGATGGGATTAGATGTTGGTCCAAAAACTTCTGCAGATTGTGTTAAAATTATTGAAAATTCAAAACTGATTTTATGGAATGGGCCAATGGGAGTTTTTGAAATGGAAAGTTACCAGCAAGGTACCGTTGATGTTGCAAATGCAATAGTTACAGCAACAGAAAAAGGCGCTTTTTCATTAATTGGAGGAGGTGACTCGGTTGCTGCAATAAATAAATTTGATTTAGCTCAAAAAGTAAGTTATGTTTCTACGGGTGGTGGAGCAATGCTAGAATATTTGGAAGGAATCGAATTACCAGGTATCAAAGCTATAACTTCGGCATCATTTAGTTATCTTTAAAAAGTAATTTCATATTACAAGATTATCCTTCACTTTTCGTTGAAGGATTTTTTTTGAGTAAAATTGATTATTTTTAGCTCATATACCTGTTTACGATTCTGTTATTCACTTACACAGCTATGAAATATAAAATTATTTTAGTGTTTATAATTCTACGTTGGTTTTCTTTTGGGCAAATCACACCACTGGATACTACAAAAATCAAACATGTTTTTCTTGAGACAGGAGGTTTAGTTTCTTATTATTTTTGGGAAACTGACAGTTTAAATCACATTAAAGACAACTTAATTCTCAAACCATTTATAAAAAATTACGTTATTACTTCTAGCATATCTAATCGTAATAAAACAGATTTATCGATTGATAAAATGCAACGAATCGTTAATTTGTTTGCTCATGATGTAACAGGAGTTAAAGAAAAAACACATTTTGAATTTCAAGATTCACTTAAAAAAGAAAAAATTATTTTTGGTTTAAAGAGAGAAATTGCTTCAAAACAAGAAAGTGTCGTTTTTATTAAAAAAAATAATGATTGGAGTAATTTTATAGCACAAAAAGTAATGTATTTTACGGTTGATCATGAAAATAAATGGACCTTTTCAAAAACAAGTGATTCAATTATTTTAGAAAAACATAATATTCATACAGCTGCAAATGGACCTTATGTTGTAATTACATATTTGAAGCACAATCAAACAATAAGAGAACAGCTTATTTACACTTATGCAGGACAAGATGTAACTTCTTTTTTTAAAAGAAATCACATCATACAAGCGGAACGTGTATTAATTTTCATAAATGGTTATCGAGGTCCAACAAGAGAAAAAGATGAAACAGACCATTTAGTGACTTCAAAAGATCGATATTATTATTGGTTTAAAATAGATGATCAATTTATCTCTCGATTAGAGCCAAGTAAAGCATATTACTTAGATGGGAGCATGAGTATAAAGACATCAAATCATCGCTCAATGCGTCAATTTGCCAAAAGCATGTTTTTTTCAACCTATATCTTCAGAAAAAAGAAAGCTCGTGATAATTACAATCGATTGAATACAAAGAATAATAAAGAAGGTTTTTATGAACGTAAAGAAAAAGGGAAGATAGGCGGTCGCGCCTTATTAGCTGCTTTATGTAATTCTCCCGCATGTTTTGGAACAATGGATACGCTTGATATCGTTTGTCACAGCATGGGTTATGCCTATACTTTAGGACTGATTGAAGAATTAAAAGGAAAAGTTGTATTTGGAAAGATATACATATTAGCACCTGAAAATGCTTGCGAAGATGGGGCAGATTGGTCACAATTTGAACAAGTATGGCAATATGGTAGTAATTTGGGTGAAAAAGATGCTGATCCTCTGTGGGAGCAAGATGGCATTGCACCTCAATGTGCTGTAAAAGGTATTGAACAATTACCTTCTAATTCTGGCGGTCGCGCATTTTTTCCAAAAGACTGGAAGCGTAAAAATTTTATTGACAGTCACCAACTGTACAATTATGATTGGATTTTTGAAAGAATTCAAAAAGTTGAAATTGGATTCATCTCAAAATAATATCTTTGAATGATTTACGTTTGAATCATGCTTAGATTTGAAATTATCTATTTACCCAAAGCGAAGGATTGACACATTGTACAGAACCTCCATTAACAACATGAATTTCAAAATGAGCGATGGATACTGAACTCCCTGAAGGCACGGTAAGAGAACCTATAACTTGCTTTGTAGTTACTTTGGAGCCAACAGTTACATAAGTGTCCTGTAAATTAGAATATACGGTTCTATAATTTCCATGTTTTATAATAACCACTTTACCAGCACCTAAAATATTCAACACACTTGTAACTTCTCCATCAAAAACAGCTCGAACTTGTGCATTTTGAGGTGTACTAATATCGATTCCATTATTGTTAGTATATACATTTTCCAAAGTTGGGTGCGCGTTTTTCCCAAATCCTTCTGTGATAGTTCCCTTTTCTACAGGCCATGGAAGTTTTCCTTTATTTGCTTCGAAATTTTTACTTAAAGAAACTGCTTCTTTCGTGTTTTCAGTATAATTCACTTCTTTTTTAACAGGAGTTGAACTTACTTCTTTTTTCACCTCAGTTGTTGTTGAATTTGATTGATTGGTTGCCAACTCAGCTTTCTTTTTTGCTTTTTCAGCTTTTTCAGCAGCAAGACGCGCTTTTTTCTCCGCATTTGCAATTTCTTTTCTTATTGCTGCATTAATTTTTTCTTTTAAAATTTCTTTTTTACGTTCATCATCGCGTAATTGTGACATTAGCTTCGATTCTTCATTTTTAAATTTTTGATAAACGACTTGTTTTTTTTCTTTATCCTTTTCTATTTCTTCTTTTTCTTTCTTTTTTTCATCAAGCATACTTAATTTATACTTCTTTTCATTTTCAATTGATGAAATTTCTGTTTTTATAAGACTTTCATACTGCTTTATTATCAAAAATTGCTTTTGCTGAATATCTCCAATTTTTTTTAAATATTTATTGCGTTTTAAAGCTTGGTAATACGAATTAGATGAAAAAATATACATCATTTTTCCGTATTTATTCCTATGCTTATAGGCATAATAAAGCAATCTTCTATACTGTTCCTTAAGCTTAAATAATTTTTTACGTAATGTTTTAATTTGATTTCCTTTTTCAGAAAGTTTCAATTCTGCACCACGTATTTGATTATCGAAATTTCGTAATAAATTTTCTCTATAATTAATCTGATTTTCAATGATTTTTAACTCATTTAAAGAAGCTTCTGTATTTGTTTTCGTTTTACTTAACAGCGACCGTGTATTAGAAATTTTCTTTTCTAATTTATCTTGCTCTTTTTTCAACTTATCACTTGAATTTTGAGCATTAGCTTGCAAATTGAATAATACAATGCCAATTAATATCAATAAAAATCGTATGCTATTCACACTTTTCATAACTTTCTGGTATAACCATTTCTATGGGTTGGGGTAAATTTACTTCTATTTTATCATAAGTTAACTCTACTTGAATCTTATTTCTAGGCGTTAAAATGTTAATTAAAACTTCTTTAGGAAAATTAAAGCCTTCATTATATTCTCTTTTTATATATTCAACTTTAATAGTTGTTGAATCCGAAGGACTTTCAATTTCCATTCCTGTTAATTCTGAAATGTTCTTATTTAAGAAATATTTGACAATGATATCTTCTTTCGCTCTTCTTTCTGTTCTACGCATTTTATTTTTTCGATGCGAAGAAACAATGTACATTGAATGGTCATGAATTTGGAAATAGCGTTGATTGGTATCGTAATCTACCGGTAAACCTAAAATTATTTCCTCAATATTTTTATAATTAAAATCCACTCCAAAAGCATCTTTAAAATAACCTAAATCATGTTTAATAAAACAACGATCTTTTTTATTGGTCAAAGTCAAAGAATCTTTCGTAATAATGGAATTAATAATAGGAATATTTGCAAATGAAATAATTGCCCCCACAGCACTATCCTTTGCAAGACGAATCGAAGTTTTAAACGAATTTGTGCGATTAGTATCCGAATAATTTGTTTTGATTTTCGTATAAAAAAACCTTGGACTTAATTTAGAAATACTGTCTATAGATTCTACTAAAACTTGTGTTTTTTTACGTTCTAATTTTTCATAATTTTCTACAACTTCCTTGTTGGAAGCACATGAAACGATAAAAAGACCGCTAATTAATAAAAGCATGCAATTAATATAACGGCTCATAATATTCTTTTTTATCAATTTTTATCTGCAAATTTTTATTGGTTGAACCTAGCGCTTTCGCTTTTTTCCAAAATTCAACTGCTTTTTCTATATTGCCTGCTTTAAAATAACCATCTCCTAAATGATCGAAGATAATTTTGTCATCTGTACTTTTTTCAAATGCTTTTTTATAATACTCAAATGCTTGTGAAAAGTTACCTTTTTGAAATAAAACCCACCCGTATGTATCAATAAAATGTGCTTGACCCGGAGAAATTTCATTGGCTTTTTGAATTAACATTTCAGCTTTCTCTAAATCAATTTTTAAATTGGCTAAATGGTAAGCATAATTATTCATATTCAATGCGCTATTTTTATCTAACTCTAATGCTTTATCATAATTTTTTTTCCCTTCATCTAATTTCAATAATCCAAAATTTGCCTCGCCCATTTGTGCGTAATATTCAGCTAACATTGAATTATCATTTACAATAAAATCTTTCCCTGTTTCTAAAGAAACTAATGCCTCTGAATATTTTTTTAATTGTACGGCTGACAATCCATTGAACAAATAGACCGTAATATTATTTGGAAAGTATTGTAAACATTTTTTACTATCTAAAAATAAATTTTCAAAATCCAAATTTTGGTACTCCATCACCAAAACTTGATTCCATATTGGAAATTTTGATTGTTCATATTTCAAAGCATTTTTATAACTTTCAAGTGCTTTTATTTGATTCTCATTTTTTAAATAAAAATCACCTAATATTGAATAAGATTTAGAATCATCAGGATATTGTGCAACTAAAATTTCTGCTAATTGAAAATCTTTAGGCGATAACTTAGCATTGCGGTCATGAATTTCAATTAAAGCATTCATTTTCGAATCTATATTAATATCATCACAGGCAAACGCTCTAAATAATTCTGTGTAATAGTTCTCGGTTTTCCCTTTTTGTTTGTAAATATCCGCTAAAGCCATGTGAGCACGACCATTAGTTGGATCGGCAACGGTCATTTCTTCCAGCATTGAAACGGCTTTTGCTTCTTGTTTTGTTTGGAAATAATAATCGACCAAAATTGCTATTAATTGCGGATGATCAGGATATAATTTACGTGCTTTGTTGATCTCTTCAATTCCTTTTTCCGCTTTTTTTATTTGTACATATAACCTAAATTTTTGCATGGATAATTCTGGTATCAATCCCATTTGGTCTTCTGTTTTATCAAAAGCTTTGATTGCTTCTTCAATTTGACCGTTTTGAACTAAACTTTCAGCATAACCATAGAGCCAATCAACGTTGCGAGGTTCTTTTTTTATTAGTCTTTCAAAACATTTTACGGCTTCTGGATACTTTTTTTGTTCAAAATACATGTAAGCCAACTCTTGTGTGTACCACGTGTTTTTAGGGTCTATTTGAGAAGCTTTTAAAATTGATTCTGCTGATTTTTCCAAATCGTTTTTTTGCAAATACAATTCCGATAATAAATAAAAAACCGCATCATCATCTTGCCTTACTCCTAAGCAATAATTTAAAGCTAAAATTGCACCATCAACTTCTCCTTTTTGTTTCAATCGTAATCCTTCATGAAATTTCTCAATATAAGGAAAACTAGTTCTTGTTAATTGAGGCTCAGCTTTTTCTTTCTGTTTGAAAATCCCACAAGAGCTAACAACAGTTGTAATTACAACAATAGACCAAAAAAACTTTTTTCTCATTAAGCAATAATTGAATAATCACTCAAACTCAAATCTCGAGCCAAACCTTTATATTTTGCATTTGAACCCAACATTGAATCTTTCAAATTTGCATCCATGATTATCGCATTCGCTTGTAATATACTGTTACGAATAATCGAATTGGTAACCATTGATCCGTGTCCTAATGATACATGTGGACCAACAATTGAATTTTCTAAAATCACGTCTTTACCTATAAAACAAGGAGGGATAATAATAGAGTTAATCAATTTTGATGATGGATGAACCATTTCTGCTTTCTTTTCAAAATCGTATTCCAAGACCCTTTGATTTGTAAAAACAGTTACTTCTTTATTCCCACAATCCAACCATTCGGTCACTTCTCCTGGTTTGAATTTTTTTCCTGCTTCCGTTAATCTTCTTAAAGCATCTGGTAATTGGTATTCTCCCCCTTTTATAACATCATTATCAATTAAATACTCACATTCATTTCTCAATGCTTTGCCATCTTTGAAATAGTAAATACCAATCATTGCTAAATCAGAGACAAAATCTTTCGGTTTCTCAACAAAATCAATAATTTCTCCCAATTCATTCATTTTGATAACACCAAATGCACTTGGATCTTCGATTTGTTTAACCCATAATATCCCATCTGCATTGGGATCAATTTTGAAATTTGCTTTAAACAAGGTATCTGCAAATGCAACTACAACTGGGCCATCCAACATTTCTTTAGCGCATAAAACAGCATGAGCAGTCCCTAATGGTTTATCTTGATAATAAATTTTTGCTTTAGCTCCCAATTTCTCAGCAACTTTCACTAATTCATTCTCAATTTCAGTTCCAAAATCTCCAATAACAAATCCTATTTCTTCAATTTTTTCACTACAAACAGCTGCAATATCTTCCACCAATCTATGAACAATTGGTTTTCCTCCTACAGGAACTAAAGGTTTTGGAACAGTTAATGTATGAGGGCGTAAACGACTACCACGTCCAGCCATTGGTACAATTACTTTCATAGTTTTTTTATATTATTAATCCTTTTGGATAATTAAAATCTTTTTTATTTTACACCTGTACTTCCAAATCCTCCTTCACCACGAGCTGTTTCTGAAAGAATGTCAACATTGATCCAATTTGCTTGTTCAACTTTAGCAAAAACTAATTGAGCAATCCGTTCTCCATTTTCAATTTCAAATATTTCATTGGATAAATTGATTAAGATTACTCCTATTTCTCCTCTATAATCAGCATCTATTGTTCCTGGAGAATTCAAAACTGTAATCCCTTTTTTCAAAGCTAATCCACTTCTTGGACGAACTTGAGCCTCATATCCTTCCGGTATTTCTAAAAACAAACCTGTCTTTATTAATGCTCTTTCTAAAGGTTTTAAAAGAATTGATGTTTCTAAATTTGCTCGTAAATCGACCCCTGCTGAAGCAGAAGTTTCATATTTTGGCAAATCATGTTGCGATGTGTTTTTTATTTTAACCTGCATGTATAAACGAGTCTGTAACTGCCAAAGATAATAAAAATAACATTGTTCTTTACAATCGCTAAATCAAGGTTTTTAACTTGCTTTGTTTGATAAATATAGGAATGATTTACCTTATCGCTTTAGCTGGTTTTTCTAGAAACCAAATTAAAGCAACATAAAGTAAAATAAACATGTTATGAACGAAGAATTTTCCTAGTGATTGATCTTGGAAATTCAACATGACAGTCAAAAAGTAAAATAAAATTGCGACCCCCAAATACAACCAAAATTTCCGTAAATTATATTTAATAGGATAGTATTTCTGTCCTAAAATGTACGAAACAACCATTTGAAATGCGTAAACAATAAACGTTGCCCAAGCACTTGCCATATATCCGTAAGTTGGAATGAAAATTACATTCAATAAAATTGTTAAAGAAGCCCCCGCAATGGCAATGTAAGCTCCAAATTTTGTTTGTCCACTCAATTTATACCAAATACTTTGATTGAAATAAACACCAACAAAAACATTTGCTAATAATAATATAGGAACAACATTTAATCCAACCCAATAAGATTCATTTCGAATAAAATGCTTAAAAAAATCGATGTTTAAAGATACTAAAAGGAAAACAAAACAAACAACTGCAACAAAGTAGTTCATTACTTTACTGTAAATTTTATTTTTATCTTCATTTTTAGATTGTGCAAAAAAGAAAGGCTCCGCAGCATAGCGATAAGCTTGAATTAATATTGTAACCAACATCGAAAGTTTATAACAAGCACTGTAAATCCCAACTTCTGCTTCTGCTTTTAATTTTGCCGCTGATACTGATAAAGCGTTAGAAATCCCTTCATTGTATGTGATATGCTTTAATAAGATTCGATCTAACGTTTCGTTAATGATGCCTGCAAATCCACCTATCATTAATGGGAATGCATAAACAATCATTTCCTTTGCTAATTGTGGTTCAAATTGAAATTGAATTTTTAAAAAATCTTTATATAAAAATAATGGTTTTACAAGTGATGCAAATAAATTGGCAAAAAGTATAAATAACACTCCTTCTTCAGGTCTTAATGGATTAAAAACAATCAGCATTAAAAAGAGATTTAACCCTATATTTACCCCTATTGAAGCAAATTGAATGAAAGCAAATTTCTTTGCATTTTCTTCTGCTCGTAATTTTGCCAATGGTAAAGCTGAAATAGAATCAATACATACAATTGCTCCTAACAATACAATATACTCAATATGGTCTCCAAATAATAAGGCATTTGAAATACGCTGATTAAAAGTAACCAGCAATAAGAAAAAAATGATATTCACACCTATTACGGTCAGAAAGCTATTTTGAAATACTAAATTCTTATCTTCTTTTACCTGTAAAAATCGGAAATAGGAAGTTTCCATTCCAAAAGTTAGTACTACTACTAAAAATGCAACATAAGCATAAAGCTCCGAAACTACTCCGTAATGTGAAGGTTCAGCAAAAACCTCAGTATATAGTGGTACCAATAGAAAATTCAATAGCCTCCCGATAATACTCGGAAGGCCATACATAGCCGTTTGACCCACTAATTTTTTTATCGGGTTCGACATTAATTTCTAAAACTTGGTTTTCTTTTTTCTAAAAATGCTCCTGTTCCTTCTTTGAAATCAGCAGTACCGAAACATTTTCCAAATTCAGCAATTTCTACTTCAAATCCGTTCACTCCATCTTCGAAGTTCGCGTTGATAGAACGAATTGCAGAAGCGATAGCCGAAGCTGAATTATTTAATATTTTTGAAGCGATTTCTTCTGCTTTAGCTAACAAATCTGCTTGTTCTACAACGTGATTTACCAATCCCCATTTTAAACCTTCTTCAGCAGTTAACATTCCAGCAGTGAATACAATTTCATTTGCTTTTCCTCGTCCGATCAATTGTGCCAAACGTTGTGTTCCCCCATAACCAGGAATTACTCCTAATGAAACTTCAGGTAAACCCATTTTAGCATTTGTTGAAGCAACTCGAATGTGAGAAGCCATTGCCAATTCTAAACCGCCACCTAAAGCAAAACCATTAACAGCAGCGATAACTGGAGTTGATAAATTTGCAACAAAGTCAAATAAAAGTTCTTGACCTTTTTGAGCTAATTCACCCCCTTCTTCCACTGAAAAATCTGCAAATTCTTTAATGTCTGCACCAGCAACAAATGCTTTTTCTCCTGAACCAGTTAAAATGATCACACCCGTTTTAGCGTCTTTATTTGCAACATCTAAAGCAGTATGTAATTCTTGAATAGTTTCTTTGTTTAAAGCATTTAATTGAGAAGGACGATTAATTGTAATCAACTGAATACCTCCTTTTTGTTCAACAAGTATGTTATTGTACATGATTCTTAATTTTTGTTGAGGGTAAAGATACTTAATTTAGAATAGATAAAAGACCCTAAGACAAAAGATATTAAGATAATTTAACTTAAAAACCTATGATTTAATCTTTACATTTAGTCGTCATTCTTCGATACTTTCTCCTATCGTCGAAATACTCAGTCTGACTAAAATCAATAATTCAAAATCTAAAATCCAAAATTATTTTCTGCTTCTCTTATAAATCTTAATTCCAATCATTAAACCGATTGCAACACCAAAAAAGCCAAGCGTTCCTTTGATCCAAGAGATTGAATTTTGCATTTCAACCAAGAAAACGATAGCTACTAAAGCAAGTGTTGCTACTTCGTTCCACATTCTTAATTGATTGGATTTCAATTTAAAAACACCTTGTTTCAATTTACCCATAATTTGCTGACATACAAAATGGTAAACCAATAGTAACACAACAAAAGTCAATTTGATATGCATCCAAGGTTGAGAAAAATAATACGAAAGATTTCCAAATAACATCCATAAACCAAAAGCAACCGTTAAAATCATCGCAGGAGTAGTGATGATCCACCATAATTTTTTCTCCATGATAATGAATTGTTCAGAAAGGATTTTTCGTTCCATTTCTGGTTTTTCTTGTGCTTCTGTATGATAAATAAACAAGCGGACGATATAAAATAACCCGGCAAACCAACTTACTACAAAGATGATATGCAATGCTTTTAGAGTTTGTAATGTTTCGATATTCATGAGGTAAAAGTAATTAAAATTAAGATTCTAATTCTTCAATTTTTGTTGTACTTCTACTTTTAATTCAGGAAGATGATTTTTAATAATTGCCCAAACCATTGAAGCATCAACAGAATCATATGCATGAATAATTCGATTTCTAAATCCAACTATTTGTCTAGAACTTTTAAGCGAATCTATCGAATTAAGTTGATCAAATTTATTTACCGCTTCACCTATTATTCCTAATTGTCTTTCAACAGCACTTTAAGTTTTGATATCAACTAAATATTCATTGAATGAATTTGTAGAAGTTGTAAAATCTTCAATCAATTCAATAGCTTGTTTGATATCAGATAAATACTTCAGCGCTTTTTCCATCGTAAATTAGAATTTTTGTGGCATCAATATTTTTTCTTAAATATGGATTTCTAATTGAAGCATCCGTCAATAAATCTACTTTTCGTTTAAAGAATAGTTCTAATTTATCCCATAAAGAAAGTAACTTTTCGCCTCGCTCCAATGGATCAGAATCGTCAATTTCAACAAGTAAATCGATATCGCTAGTACTTGAATTAAAATGGTCTGTCACAGAAGATCCAAAAGCATATAATGACTTCACTTTATGTGATTTACATAAGTCTTTAAAGTCATTTGTATCTTTTTTAATTTCGTCGTGAATTACCATATACCAAATATACAAATATTATTGAGTGGCTCAAAATATCAGAGGATTTAAGATGAATTAATTTTTTTATCTACATTTGAGAGTTAGAGGAAATCAAGAAAAAATTGGAGACAAACAAATTTTATTTTAAAAATTTAAATAAAGGTGCCGTTTTAATAGCAATATATTTAGCTTTTTATCTTTTATATAACAATTTTATTGATTTCAATTTTAATCTCACAGATACTTCAAAATTTTATATAAGTCAGGCGACAAAAGAAGGTGTGGATATCTCTAAAAGAGTTAGTTTTTTTTATAATATTGTTATTTCACTTTTTATTTTAATTCCAATTTTCTACCTGTTATTATCAAAAATTAATTCAAAAATCAACCCTATTCAGCGTAATTTGGATTCCACGTATCTTTTTTCTTTTATAGGAATCTCGTTGATCATTTCTTCCATCTTTGGATTAAAGAATGATAAAATAATGGAACTTAATTTTTATCTTTTTTTGATTGCTTATTTTCTATCAAATTATCAAAAAGGATTTAATCAGCATGGTTATTTTTTAAAATTATTTCCCATAATTCTGGTTTTAGGAATTATCATTCATACTGGTTTTATTTTTTTAATAAACTCAAAAGAATTCTTTTTGAAAAACAATTTAGGCTATTATTTAGTTATTTGTCTTTTCATTTTTTTAATATTTTTCTTCGCTAAAAAAAGTGGAAAAATAGAAGTAAAAAGTTTAATTCAATTCATTCAACCAATTGTTTTATTACCCCTTTTTCTTTTCATTTCAATTGAATCTGAATTCTTTTTTAAACTAAAATACAATACTTTTCTACCTTATAAATATCTTTTTTTAGGATTATTATTATCTAGTTGTATTATTTATTTTCTTTCGATTTATCGTTATAAAAAATTGAAAAAAGCGAAAAACATACTAGAAAAACTGTTTTTACCCGCTTCATTGTTTTGTATTATACTGTTAACATCGTATCATCCTTTTATAGAAGAACCAACCGAAATGTTTGAAGCTGCAAATCCTGCAAATGCGCTTTTAAGAATATTTCAATTTAGAGAAATTCCATTTGTTGATTTCTTGAGTTCACACATGTTTTCTGAGCAATTTTTTGGATTGATTCATTCATGGATTTTTGGATTTGATAAGCATTCTAGTTTTATGACTTATGGTTTTATATATGAAGCTATTTATCTTTTTCTTGCTTATATATTGTTCAAACGAATTTTTAATAATGGTATTTACTCATTTATATTCATTCTATTTTTTCCCTATTTCACAACATTAATTCATACAGGTTTATTCTTTTCAATTATTGCTTTTTTTCAAGTTATAAAGGTTATAAAAAATCAATCTGTTTTAAATTATTCAATTTTAATTTTTTGTGTCATTGGTTTAATTTTTTGGAGATTAGATACAGGAGCAGCATCCTTATTTTCATTAATAGCGTTTGTTCCAATTTTGTATTATGTAGATCGCATAAAAATTCAATTTTCTTCTTTACTAAAAGCATGTGGTTATTTTTTATTGCTAACTATAGCAATTACAAGTTTGATTTTAGTTTATATCCAACCAACTGATCTTATTTCAAATATTAAAAGTGCTTTGCATTATACTTCGGCAAATCAAGCACATGGCTACCCAAATATTGTTACCGAATTGAATCAGCAATTTTTGTTATATCATGTGACATTTCCAATAATAGCTGTATTGATAATACTTTATATTGTTTATTATTTAAGACAAAATCAACTTGATGGATTGAATTCCTACTCGCTAAAAGCGTCTTTATTTCTTTTGATTGTATTTATTGCCAACTTTCAAAGAGGTTTGGTCCGTCATAATTTTATGGAAGGAAATGAAAGTTTTTTGATTTCTACATTTTATATAGGAATATCGTTGTTTCTTCTTTCGATGTTTCACTTAAAAAATGAATTTACACGCTTTACAATTTTGTTTACAGCATCTTTCACAATTATAGTAGGGCTAAAATATTTTCCATTAGAATCACAAATAAAAACAAAAGCAGAACTATTATTGAGCGAACCAACAATTAAAAATTTAGATTTGTATTTTAATAATCAAAATTTCAAAGGAAAATCAATTATTAATCAAAATTTCAGAGCTGAAAAACTGAATGATTTCGCACAATTTTTAAATCAACAATTAAAACCAAATCAATCTTTTTTTGATTTTTCTAATACTCCAATGTTGTATTATTATACTGGTAGAAAAGTTCCTTCTTATTTCTGTCAAAATCTTCAAAATACAATTGACGATTATTTACAATTAGAACAATTAAAAACATTAAATACAAAAGATTTCCCTATCGTTGTTTATTCAAATTATCCTAAAACATGGTACGATGAAACAGATGGTGTAAGTAATTCAATGCGTCATTATTTAATTGCTGAGTACATTTATAAGAATTATAAACCAATTGGAGTGTTAAATCAACATAGCATTTGGTTAGCTAAAGATCAAAAATTAAGAAAATCATTCTTTTTTCAAAAAGATACGATTTCAGAAGTCCCTCAGATAAATAATTATCAACGAGCAGCCTATTATATGAATCTTTATTTTTTGAAAAATAAACAGTATTTAAAAAAACAGTTTTTCATTAAACCTTATAAAACAGATTCTCTTTATACTTATTTCAAGGTTCCAAAATTGTCAAAGAATAATGGATATATGTTAAAATTGAGATCCAATGCAACTCAATTAGCAAGGGAATTTAAAGTTGAACTTTTAGATGCTTCTAATTCTCTTATTGGTACGAATTTATTTTATTCTACTCCAGAAGCAAAAGAATATTTGATTCGATGGGGAAATCATTATTTAATCCATTTGAAAAAAGCACGATATATTCGTGTTTCAAAGTTCGACTTAGATAAAATTATTAATTTAGAATTTTATTTAGATGAACGTTAAAAATCAAATATTAATAGATAAATACATTGCAAAGCCAATTGCTTATTTTTTGAATTTTATTGTTCAGATTTTAGGTCAAATACTTCGAATAAACCATGATTTAGATAAATCTTTTGAAACGATTGCAGTTTGTAAATTCAAGGGAATGGGAAGTATTATTCAAGCGACTCCTTTACTAAATTCAATCAGAAAAAAACACCCAAATGCAACTATAATTTTTGTTACTTCTAAATCAAATACAAAGATATTAGAACATCTCCCCATGATTGATCAAGTGATAACTGTCAATGATAAAGGATTAGTTAATTTTAGTATTTCAGCTATAAAAGCATTAATAAAACTGATTAAAATTCGCCCAGATGTATATATTGATCTTGAAATTTACTCAGATTTTAGTACATTATTTACACTATTTACACTTTCAAAAAACAGATTGGGTTTTTATTTGAGATCAAGCTCGTTTAGAACGGGGATTTATACACACATGATGTTTTTTAATCCAAAAGCCCCTATTTCAAAAGTTTATTTACAAATGGCAAAATTGTTATATTGTGATGACATATCAGAAATTTATCCTTTAAAATATAAGTCTAAGTTTTATAAATCAATTGGCAAAGAATATATTGTTATCAATCCAAACGCATCCGATTTAAGAATAGAAAGAAGGTGGGATATTAAGAATTTTATTAAAATTATTGAATTATTATTAGTTGAATATTCTGATCTAAAAATTGTAATTGTTGGTAGTAAGGATGAGTTAGATTATACGAAAGAAATAGAGAAAATTATCAAAAATGAACGATTAATCAATTCAACTGGAAAATTAACTATTGATGATTTAATTGGTGTTATTGCGAATGCAAAATTGATGTTAAGCAATGATACAGGTCCTATGCATATTGCTTTTAGTACAGAAACTCCGATAATATGTTTATTTGGTCCATGTTCACCTGATCAATATGGATTAAGTGAAAAAGCACATATAATCTATAAACCGGTTTATTGCAGTCCATGTGTTCATGATTTTACTACTCCTCCCTGCAATGGAGAAAATATTTGTATGAAATTAATTCAGGTGGGAGAGGTTTATTCTGTATTTAAAAAAATAAACTTTGAAATACATCAGAACCCAAAATTTACTAACTCAAACAAATTGATTTATTCATATAATGATAACACTTTAGGTATTCTAAAAACAGGTTTTTAATCGGTTATGGTCGTATCGAAACTAGAATATAGGGTTATTGCTTGATGCAGCTAAGAATATTGCGATGTATTATTCATTCTTTGCAACCTGCAAAAAGAATGATGTTAACCCACTCAAGTGGTTGAGTTATGTTCTCAAGAATATCAATAACACCAAATTGCCAGAACTTAATAAGTTGCTCCCTTAGTATATTGATTGTATTTTATTGGATTAAACAACATAATTACTCAAGCAAATACATTAATAGAATATTAACAGGCTATCAAAAATATGAAAAACGTGCAAATGCATTTAACGCAACAACTTAAACCGTTGTTTTCCAATTAAATAAGTACATTGTGATTGTTATTATGAGTCAGGTGCTCTAACCAACTGAGCTATAGGACCGAGAAATATTCATTAGAAATGAATCATTTCAGGTTGCAAATATAAGAGTATGAAATGGAAATGCAAGAGAAAATGTGAAATAAGAGTATGAAATGGAAATGCAAGAGAAAATGTGAAAAAAATACGGATCAAGATGAATTATTTCATAAAACGATCGTACAAAATGAAAAGGGATACAAATACGAGTAAGTAACTGAAGACTTTGCGTAAAATTTTACCTGTGAAAAAATTTTGTAAAAAAGTACCTATAAAAACACCTGAAACAGTTAGAATGGTTAAAAAAGCTAATAGTGAAAAATTAATAGAACCATTCGAAAATTGATGGTTGAATAAATCACCAACTAAAGCTCCGATAGATTGAATAGTTATTATTAACATCGAAGTGCCGATTGCCCGGCGCATTGACAACCCCATTTTTGTTAAAGCTGGTACGATGATAAATCCTCCTCCGGCACCTATAATACCAGCTAATAAACCTGTGAAACCACCGTAAATTAATATAGTTGTATTCGATACTTTTTCTGGTTCTTGTATGACTTCTTTTTTAAATAACATTCTAATAGATGTAATAATCATTACAATGATTAATAACAACGACATAATCGAATCCTTCGTAGTTGAAATACTTCCAATTTCTATGTTATCTGGAATGAATGGTAGAATAAAAAAACGAACACTAAAAGCAATAATCGTACTTGGAATAGCAAAAATTATAGCCTCTCGGATGGCAAAATCATTGGTCTTCTTCCGTTTTAAAACGCCGATTCCCGATGCAATAGCAACCATAAATAGTGAATATACAGTTGCTTGGACCATTGGGATTTCAAAAAAATAATTCAGTACAGGTAAAGTAAGAATCGAGCCGCCGCCGCCTACTAAACCCAAAACTATCCCTATTAAAACAGTTACAATAAATCCAATTATATGCATTGTGAACAAAAATAGTTTTATAATTTAAGCTAACACGTAACTTTTGTTACAGATTTAACGCGTAAAACTGCCATACCTAGAATTCCTAACATTACCGTGGCAAATATTAAATGGCTCGTTTGAACCAAGCCTGGCATGTTTGCATAAGCTAATAAAATTCCTGATACAAGTTCGAAACATAAAGTTAGAAAGATAGACCGAATTATCCATAATTTATTACTTTTTTCATTCATCCAACTAATGTAAATAATCACGAAAAGGACAATCCATGAAAAGCTTCGGTGAATGTAAAAAGGGATCCCTAATTTTTCTGTCCATAATTCTCGACTGTACCCTAGTTTAGTGATCTCATCAATATTTTCACGTACTTGTGTACCTAAAAACATTTGCAGAAAAGTGACTGATAAACAGAAATATAACAACCACTTTAATTTGTTATCCATATAAATTGTTGCTTGCTGTCTGGGACTAATCTCATTAATGATTAATAATTGTAATCCTATAATCAATAATGCGAAAAATAAATGGACAGTAATCGTCCAAGGTACTAGATTAGTAGCAACGACAATTGATCCAAACCATGCTTCAAAACCTAAAAAAATTAAATTTAAAACAGCTAAGAAAATCAATTTTCGTTTTCGATATTTTAACAAAACCCAAATCATAACTCCTAAAACGGCATTTCCAGCTAAAAAACCAACTAATCTATTTCCGTATTCAGTCCATGTTTTACGAGCATTAAAACTTTGTTCAATCAAAATAGATTTATCTTCTTTAATTTGTTGCGCAATTTCACGGAAGCCTATTTGATTTAAAAATTTAGAAAATTTTTCTATTTTTTCGCCTCTTTTTTTCGCAAAAATATCACGGTAATTTGTTGGTAACTGATTTTTTTGTGTGGGAGGAATCCACTTTCCAAAACATTTTGGCCAATCAGGACAACCCATTCCACTGCCCGTTATTCGTACAAAACTACCTGCAATTACAACTAAAAAGATAAGGACCAAGGTCATCCAATTAAATCTTACAAAAGATTTTGAATAATTTGACATACATTGTTTTTTAAATTGAATATAATTGAAGAAAAACAACTTCAATGATTATACAAAGGTAACTTTATCAAAAAGAAATTGATAATTTCACTTCATTTTAATTTTATAGAATACAACGATGCAAAAATGCTTTATTTTAGGACTTGGATGGCTTGGACTTCCTTTAGCAAAAAAATTACTAAAAAAAGGTTTTATTGTTTCAGGAACGACAACATCTAAAGTTAAAAAAGAAGAAATTGAAGCAAATTCAAGAATTAATACGCATGTATGGTCTTTTCAGAATCCGATTCATTTTTTAGATGATTTACTCAATAGTGATTTGGTCATAATTGCAATTCCAGCCTCAAAATCAATTGAAAATATTCAACATCTACTTGATATATTACAAAATTTACAACCAAAATCAGATTTAATATTTCTTAGTTCAACAAGCGTTTACCCTGATAATCTTGTAAATTGTATGGAAGATTATTCTTTTACAAATGAAGATTTAAAGAATAAAAATGTTCAGCTTGAAATTGCGATTACCCAAAACATTAAAAATAAAATTACAATTCTAAGATTAGCAGGATTAATTGGTCCAAACAGACATCCAATTAAACAATTAAATGGTAAAATTAATATTCCTGATGGCTTGTCTCCTGTTAATCTTGTACATTTAGACGATGTTATTAATGCGATCAATCAAATCGTTTCTAAAAAATTATTTGGGCATATTTACAATATTTGTTACCCAAGTCATCCTTCTAGGTTAGAATATTACACACGAGCAGCAGAATTATCGAACTTACCTCAACCTCATTTTCAGAATACAAACACAAAAACGAAACAAATTAATTCCAAAAAATCAGTAGAAATATTGAAATTTGAATATATGTTAGATATAAATAGTTATATACTTAAATAAAAATTTAGTAGCTTTTTCGAAATTAAGGGTTCAAATTATTTTGAGGTGCTGAAATTCAAATTTTAAAAGTATGATAGATAAAGGATATTTTATATTTGTTGAACTTTCTTTTGGTTCAAGCTAAAAAAGAGCAAACGATTATTTTTAATAGAGAAACGGAATTTAGGGTAAAGTGAAATAATTTTAGATTTAATTTCCCATTAGTACTTCATAATAAATTATCACAATCGTTTTAACTTTAGTTTGGTTTTTGTGCATGATACGTCTGTATAACATTAAAGATTTATTATACCAGAAAGAGGCATATTTTTCGAATATACCTCTTTCTTTTTGATATCAATTAAATTTATATTGATAAGGAGAATATCAATATTTTTCAGGTGGAGGTATTTATATTTTAATTGCTATGTTTCTTCGTTAATTGTTCTTATTTATTGAACGATACAAATGTATAGACCAATTAGAATTCTTACAATACACCAAAAGGTGTAGTTTTATTTTTTCTTAAGTGGTATTTCGATAATTATGGTTGTACCAGATTTTGGATTCGAATCAATTTGGATATTCCCTTTAATAAATTCTACGCGATTGTATATGTTTTTCAAACCCATGCTTTGACTAGAATTTCTATTATCAATAATTCCAGGTAATATTCCGATACCATTGTCTTCATACATTAAAGTGATAATATTGTCCTCTTCTATGATTTGAATACTAGCTTCTTTAGCTTGTGCATGCTTGATACAGTTGGTCAATAACTCTTGTGAAATTCTATAAATATTATGTTGAATATGGTCCGTAACTGCAGGAGAAAAATCTGAAATATAACATTTTAAAGATGTTACATGCAAATCATTTAATCGACTAACAAATTCTTCCATTGCTTTACCTAATCCATGATCTTGCAACGTATCATGTGATAAGTTTTTCATAATATTTCGCAATTCAAATGATATTTTGTCAATTAAATTTAACGTTTTTTGATAATTTTCTTGTTTGTCTTTTGGAACTTCTTCTTCATATAATTGTAAATTTATTTTTAAGGTTGAAAGAAATGTACCAATACTATCATGCAAATCTTTGGCTATACGTGATTGTTCTTTTTCAAGCGCTTGAACAATTTCAGTCGTGGTTAATTCTCGCTGCTCATTGATTGCTTTTTGATGTAAATTTTGTTGTAATAAACGACGGCGATTGAAGAATAAAATTAATGTAATAACGAGCAATATGAAGCCAATAATCGTCCCGCTAATGATTGCATTTCTTTTCTGAATTTTACCTTCTAAAATGGTTTTATCTTTTTGTTTTGCTTTTATTTTAGCATTTAATTCGGAGATTTTTTTCTGTTTAATTGCCGTTTCGTATTTAGTAGCCAAATCGCTTACAATAATTGCTTTTTTCTCATTAAACATACTATCTTTAACTTGATATTGATTTTTTAAAGCTTCTAATGATTTTGATAAATCATTTTGACCCTCGTAACACTTTGATAAACATTGGTAATTACTTTGAGTGACATCTTGCAGGTTCATTTTTTTAGATAATTCAAGCGATTGATTGAGATATGTTATCGCTTTATCATATTCTTTTAATTCGGTATAATCGTACCCAATATTACTTAAAGAGGTTGCTTGTTGCTGTAACATTTTGTTTTTCTTTGAAAAGTCATACGCTCTTAAATGATATTCTAATGCTTTATTGTACTTGTTTAAGTCTTGATAAACAATTCCTAATCCTATTAAATTTGAAGCAATTGCTGTGATTCGATTTGTAATTTTTGAATAAACCAATGCTTTTTCATGGCAATCAATTGATTTATTAAATTTTTTCATTTTACAATAAGTATTTGCTAAATTCGAATAAGCACCAGCCATTCCCAGCGTATCTTTTTTCGATTTTGCAATATCAATTGATTTTAAACTATATTCAACAGCTTTTTCAAATTGCTTATCTTTTTCAAAAACGATTGCTAAATTCGAATAAATTTTTGTTCTAACCGAAAGATTATCCGCATTAGCTTGATCCATTATTTGAAGTGCTTTCAGGTAATATTCCATCCCTTTTATCAAATTTTCCATTTGGGAATAAGAGTTAGCGATGCTTGCATAAATAACAGCGATATTGATATGGTCATTCGGATTACTTTCTTTTAGCGCAATTAATGCTTTTTCTAAATACTCAATTCCCACTTCAAAACTTCCTGAATTATTAGAATTATTTCCAAGCGACATTAAGGCATAATATTCTCCTTTTTTGAAATTAATTTTTTGAGACAAAGCAAGTTGGGCTTCTAAATATTTTTGAGCTTTTTCTGTAGCTCCTCCTCTTAAAACATAGTAATTTGCTATTTTTTTATACAAGAAGACTTTATTGGTGTCTTCTTTGGATGATTCTAATTTTTGAATTAGACTGTCAATGTTTTGTGCAAAAAAGCTATTTGAATAAAAGCATATTGCAAAGAAAAAAAGAAAAGAAATTTTTATCATTAAATTTATCTAAATATGTGATGTAATAATCTTTGACTAAATAATAGATTAAGCAAAAATACGCTTCTAAAAAGATTCTATCAATACGCCAAAAGGTGTAGAATTTGTCTATGAAAAGGTCTAAATTTATAATCCATTGTCCAATGCAAATTTCACTAAGCCAGCTGTGTTTTTGATTTCCAATTTATGCATGGCATTTTTTCGGTGTGTGTTTACAGTTAATTCACTTAAAAACAATTGTTGCGCTATTTCTTTATTCGTCATAGATTTTGTAATTAGTCGAATAATTTCAATTTCTCTATTTGTAAGTTTTGAAATCAAAGTTTCCTCACTTGAAATAACGCCTATCTGAGTATATTTTTTGATTTGTTCCGAATAATATGTTTTTCCTTTAGAGACTTCTTGTATTGCTTCCAACAATTCTATCTTAGAAGTGTTTTTTAAAATATATCCTTTTGCTCCCGCTTTTAACATTTTTTTGACATGATAGATATCATCGAACATTGTAAGTGCAATTGTATGTATTTCAGGATGTTTTTCGGATATGTATTTGGCGGTATCAATCCCATTTAATTCTTCCATTCCAATATCTAACAAAACAACATCAATACCTAAAGTTGGTATTTTTTGAACTAAATCGTTTCCATTGGTTGCCTCTCCAACAATTTCAATAAAATCGACACTTTCCAGCAAAGATTTTATTCCATCTATAAACATTTGGTGATCATCGGCAATGAATATTTTAATTGCTTTTGACATGAATTTGGTATTTATCTTTTCAAAATTAAGACAATTCGTTTATAAACACCGAATTTGATAACAATAATTGAACGAAGGTTATTAACACAATTCTACTGTTCGTTCTAAGAATAATAAATTACGAATCTAATTTTACAATCCACAATTTTAGAAGAAATGTTTAACTTTCCGAAAAATTTGAAAAATGGATTTAAATCTTAAAAATAAAGTGGCCGTAGTTTGCGGAAGTACTCAAGGAATCGGAAAAGCGGCAGCTATTGAATTAGCACGTTTAGGTGCTTCGGTTGTTTTAGTTGCACGTAATGAAGAAAAATTAAAAGAAGTTACTGGAGAACTAGATGCCTCATACGGACAAAAACATTCATATATCATCGCCGATTTTTCAAAACCTGAAGAATTAAAAACGACTATCGAAAGTTGGGCAAATGCTGGAAATAAAGTTCATATATTAGTTAACAATACTGGCGGACCAAAAGGTGGACCAATTATCAATGCTGGGATTGATGAATTTTACAGTGCATTCAGTCAACATTTGATTTGCAATCATATTATGGTTCAAGCTTTATATCCAATAATGAAAGCTGAAGGTGGTGGTAGAATTATCAATGTGATTTCTACAAGTGTGAAACAACCGTTACATAATTTAGGTGTGTCAAATACGATTCGTGGGGCTGTTGCTAGTTGGAGTAAAACCTTGGCAAATGAATTAGGTCAATTCAATATTACTGTAAATAACGTATTACCAGGAGCAACAAATACAGATCGTTTACAAACATTGGCTAAAATTAAATCAGATCAAATCAATGGAACAGTTGATGCTGTTTTAGAGGAAATGGGTTCTGAATCTCCAATGAACAGAATTGCTAATCCAGAAGAAATTGCAAATGCTATTGCGTTTTTAGCTTCTCCAGCTGCTAGTTACATCAATGGAATCAATGTTCCAGTTGATGGTGGAAGAACGAAATCGCTGTAGAATTAAATGTAAAACGGAACAATTTTCAAATTGCTCCGTTTTACATTATTAATACCGTGTAAATTTACTTTTTTATTATTCTCCATTCCGAATTAAAACCATTATTGGGATAATTTTATTTTGAGGTGCTGGGAGTTTTAAATAGAAAAAATTTCTACTTTAGGATTCATGGAAAAAAAGAGTACCGATCAAAGTTCAAT
>JACOTM010000077.1 GCA_016178305.1 Flavobacteriia bacterium
AAATTATAGCTTTAATAAGCTATGATAAAACACTCTTTTTTAGGTGGTCAATATACTCCGGAATGCACTGGTCAACATACTCCGGATTTGCATGGTCACTTTAAACCGGAATCACATGGTCACTATGACCGGATTTTCCAAATGGATAAAATTCAATCATTTGAAATCAAACAAAATGGTCTAAATATCCTTTTTGATACTTCTGATAAAAAGGTATGTATTAAAAACAATTCTGCTAGTCTAATTGATTTATTCCAAGACTTAAAAGATTTAATTAGTCAAATTACTGTTTCAACGGGAACTGGTCCGAGTGGTACACCCTTACCTCCGACAATTGCAAGTTTAAATAGTTTTCAAACAAAGTTTAAATCCCTTTTAAAATAGAATTATGGCACTAGATAAAATAGGTTTAAAGAATGCGGTTAAAACGCTACTAGATGAAATGAAAACAAAGGAATCAGATGCTTCTGAAGAATTTGCTACAAAATTAGCTGATGCAATTGATACTTATGTTAAATCAGCAACTATAACTGTTCAGGCAGGAATAGTTTTGACTGCTGGAGGTTATCCAGGTGCAACTACAGGAACAGGAACGGCAATAATAAATTAATATGAAAGATAGAGCAATTCAATTGAATGATACAAACTCTCTAGGAGAGATAATGGACTTAAAAATTACTGTTGTAAAAGACAGTGATAATAAAATTCTATCAGGTTTAACAATTGGAAATACTCTTGAACAAAATAAAGCTTTGATTTTACTATTTGCACCAGGGGAATTAAAAGAATATCCGACACTAGGAGTCGATTTGTCAAATGCATTATTAAATGATGATTTTTTAGAATTAAGGCATACAATAAGACAACAGTTTTTAAAAGATGATCTAACAATTACAGAGCTGAATTTATATTCAGTAAACAATATAACTATTAAAGCAAAATACTAATGGCACGTGAATTAATTGATATAAGTAATGAATTAAAACAGAATTTTGTTGATCATCCAACAATACAAAGTTTTTATTCATTAACACCAGGATTAACTTTTGATGCTCAATTTTCAAAAGTAAGTTTAGAAGGAATTTTATTTTATTGTCTTTCTGTTTCAATTTGGGTATTAGAAAAATTATTTGATGATCATAAAGCTTGGATCGAAAATCGTGCAACACAATTAATTTTAGGAAATACAGATTGGTATAAATCAATAGCTTTAGATTTCCAATTTGGAGATGCGTTGGAAAAAATAAACGATACTTATGTTTATCCAGTAGTCAATGAATCTTTAAAAATCGTAAAATTTGCATCTGTAAAAGATCAAGGAAATTTAGTGTTAATGAAAGTTGCTGGTATTGATAGTAGCAACTTACCAGTACAATTAACTACTCCACAATTAACAGCATTTAATGCGTACATAAAAAAAAGAAAGTTTGCAGGTGTAAAAATTTTGATAGTTTCTAGAGAAGCCGACTTAATGAAATTGTATATGCATATATACATTGATTCTTTAGTTCTTGATTCTACAGGTACATTACTTTCCGATGGAACTACAAAACCAGTAGAGGTAGCAATTAACAATTTTATACAAACGCTTCCTTTTAATACCGATTTCAATCCTAATGATTTGATTGATGTATTACAAACTGTTCAAGGAGTTATTAATCCATGCTTTGATTCTGCATCAGCAAAATTTGGACTATATGATTATGTATTGATAGGCGATTATTACAATCCAAACGCAGGATATTTAAAGATCGATCCAGCCTTTCCTTTAAGTACTACTATAAATTATATTTTATCATGATAAATATTGATTTATTATATCTCTATAACATATTAATTCCTATTGATTTAAGGAAAGATGTAATTATTGCATTCATTGAAGTGATTCATTCTACAATGAATTTAATTTTCATTTCATTTTATAATTTTTTTGACTCAGTAAAATATGACTTATCATTTAATGGTCAAGTGATTTCATTGGAAGAATTATTAAATAATAAATATGATCCTATTACTAGAGGAATTTATATTGACGACACTTTAGATCAACAAAATACTTACCTCTATAATAAGAATGAAGAAAATGAACACACTTACTTATTTAATAAAGAGGAAATAGATTTTGAACATACATATCTATTTAACAAAGAGGAATTGGACTCAATTATGGATTTCACAATATTTATTCCATCAAGTGTTGTTTTCACAGAAATTCAACTTCGAAAAATAGTGGATAAATATAAGTTGCCTAGTAAACAATATTTAATTGAAATAATATGAAAGTACCTGTTTTTAGTACTCAAACAATATTGGATATCTGTTTACAGACAACAGGTACAGTTGAATCTTTATTTGACATATTAAAATTGAATAATATGAATTCTATTTTAATTGAAGATAAGAGAGAATTAGAAGTTATACAACCATTGAAACAACGCACAGTAAATTATTATGCAAGTAATAATATTCGTCCTGCGACACAATTAAACATTAATAATCGTTCATTTTCGTCCGATTTTTCATTTGATTTTAATTAATTATGAATACAAGAGAAGAAATAGCAACATTAATTGCAGAAAAAATTTACACCAATAACGCTATGAAAATTCCAGCGGTTGATGTGAAATTGATATTAGATACTATAATTGATAATTATAGGCATGCACAAGATTCTATTAATCATAATGACTTATCATTATTAAATACTGGAGACTACCAACACTTATCAGTATTAGAGAAGTCAAATATGATGAAACTTTGTGGGTTTCATGATCCTGGTATTGAAGGATTATTTCCTACAAGTGGAGCAATTAAAAAAGGCGATAAATTTATTATTGAGCATGGTCGAGTAATTCAAGGTTTTTCTGTAAGAACATTTGATACAATAACCGCAATCGTAAATACACCAGGACAAACTTTTACAAATTGGTTAATTGAATCTACAGCTGAAGGATATACTCCTGAAAATAGCGCTTATAAAGCAACCAATTTTACGGTTGTAGATAATCCAAATCTGTATGCTAATATTCCTGCAGTAGTTACTTATGTAGGTCAACAGATTGCAAATTTAGTAGCATCTGCTCCAGCAACATTAGATACCTTAAATGAGATCGCAACTGCTTTAGGAAACGATCCAAATTTTGGCACAACAATTATTGATTTATTAGCAGGAAAACAAGCGACTTTAGTTAGTGGGACTAATATTAAGACTATTAATGGCTTAAATATTTTAGGTTCAGGAAATATTTCTATTTCTTCAGGAGGAATGATTGCGCTTATTCCTCACGATAATGGAGTACCTTCATTTTTTACTGACATTGACTTAGCGTATGCAGCTGCAACACCTGGAGATGTTATTGAAGTATCACCTGGTACATATTCAACATTTACCACTTCACCAAATGGTTTAGCAAAAGATGGTATTAAATGGAGATTTAGAGAAGGTTCATTTGTTGGTAAAATAACATCTGGACCAATGTTTCGAAATAATTCTTTTCCTTTAGGATTTTCAGTGTATGGGCAAGGCTCATTTCAATGTAGTAGTTTGGCTACGAATGTTTATCTAATTGATGGAGCACGACAAAATATAGATACTGTTTTTGAATGTTCGCAAGCTATCACAACAACATCTTATGATGCAATTGCTACAAACTGTAGTGTTGGGAGTTTTAACGGATTAAATATTACAAAAATTAAAGCAAATTATGTAACGTCATCTACTGGATGTGGTGTTGGTTTTTACGGTTATGGATTATTATACGACATAGAAATTGGAAATGGATACACTCCTAGTAATGTTACTGTTTATGGTACTGCAACGGAAGTAAAGGGAAAAATTAAATACATTAATTTAAAATCAGGAAGTACTCACGCCGTACAGTTAACTTCTTACAATAATAGGATAGCATTTGAAGGAGTGTCTGCTATTCCTGGAGGAAGTGGGGTTTCATTTATGTTGGCAGGTGATTCTTATAGTGATATTTCTTATTATTCTATTTCATCCCCTAATGGAATGGCTGATGTAATCGCTTCAGGAGATAAAGTAATGACAATATATGTTGGGCAAGGAGTTAATGTGAACTCAAGTGTGTTGTGGAGCAGAGCGACTTTAGCGTATGGAGGAGTTTGGAACAATGGCTCATTAAATGGTTCTGCAATATATCTGATATTACAAGGTGGTGTTTTTTCAGGAGAAGTTACGGGACTATTGTTACAAAATGGAGGTAGATTTGAAGGAGTAATTCGCTATTCAGGTCGCGGAGATTATTCAGGAGCGTCAATTTCTGCAGGTGTAGCTATTATAAGAGAATTTGGTCATTTATATAATAAATTGTCAATTTCAGGTACAGCAGATGTGACATTACATAATTATTATACTGGCGCCAATAATGATGCGGGATATAATGGATCGATTGATTTATCAGCAGGAAATCTAAGAATAATGGGAATTGTAAGAAATAATAATACTGCCAATACTGGTGGAAATTTTCCTTGTGTGAATTGGACTGGCGGCACTTTAATTTTACATTCTTCAGCAGTATTTTACTGTGCAGCTTCAGATAGTGCTGCTATTAAAGCTACAGGATCAATGATAGGTAAAATTTATGGAAAAGTAGTTTCTAATACGGCAGATACAGGCACAATTACTTGGCAAGTTGGAACAGGAGCAGATAGAGTAGTAGATAGTAACGTAAGATAATAAATAACAATATGAAAACATTAACAGGTTTTAATTTAATAGCAGATTTAGGTAAAGTAGCTATTTCTTATACAGATAACTTAGGTAAATCTAAAACAGTATTAGCAAATGTAGAAGATATATTTGCTAATGATTTAACGGAAGAAGTAACAACTTACTTAGCTAGTAATAGTAATGTTCCTTTATCTACAGCAATGGTAAAAGACATTAAAGTTGAAGGAGGTACTTTTGCTATTTCAGGTGATGTATTACCTTTAAAGTTACAAGTAATAAGCGACTTAAATACTAAGTTTAAAGCTACTTATGATGCTTTTGATAACTTTATTAATTCTTATACAGGTAGTCCAATAGTATCTTTAGCTTCTACTTTAGGAACTGGGAAAGTAGTTATCAATGGGGTAACTTATGATAGCACAACTACTCCAAGTTATGAAACATTGTATTCAGCTTCTAACGGAACAATGAAAGAAGCTACATTGATGGGTATTAAAATTTTTAATAATCTATAGTCATGTATGCACACGGAACAATATTAAATTGTAAAGGTCATTCATTAATTTCTGAAGGAATAAGTTTTATGACAAATTCTGAAATTACTCATTCAGCAATATTTATTATTTATAAAGGTTTACCACATGTGATTGATGCTCAGAAAGACGGTGTACAATTGAGGAATTTCCAAAAATGGCAATTAAAACATAATTATTCGATTATTGCTAATGAAATTCAATGGAATAATGATCCATATGATTTAGCTTATCCAATTTTAGGAGCAACTGGATATGATTTTGAATCTTTAATTATTCGTCAACCAATTAAGCTGGTAATTAATAAAATTACCGGTCAAAACTTGACTTTACGAAGAAAGAAAAATGAAAGCACAAGAATGACTTGTAGTGAATTTATTGCAACAATTTTAGATTTACCAAATCCTCAAAATTGGACACCAGGAATGATTTACGAATATTTAAACACTCATTAACATGAATAAATTAATAACAACAGCAAATGGCGGATTTGATACATTTCTTAATGATATCCGTTTTTGGGATGAAGCTATAAGAGATTCTTTTAAAGGATTAACATCTCCATTTTTTCAAAATTCATATGATGTAAGAATTTTAAGCGGATGTGTTAGAACTATTTCAGGATCAATTGTAACAATTTCCCAAGGATATGTTATTTACGGAGGAGAGATTTGTTTTGTACCATCTCATTCATACACATTAACAACTGGGTATTTTGAATTATGGGATTTAGAAAGCTATTTTGATCCAGCTGGAAGTAAAATTTTTAAAGATTTAACTTCTCATGAAACCTATCAAATCCGAATTGCAAAAGTTTTTCCATCGGCTGGGTTAACAGATGGAAATCAAGAGTACTCAGTTACAGAAAGATATTTTGATTCTTTTCAAAATTTTTTATCAATTATTGATCCTGAATTCCCAAGTTTTGGTACTTACAATTTAGCTGTTATGAAAGATTTAAATGGATTTGTTCATATTAAAGGTAAAATGAGAACTACTGATATTGGTGTTGGAATGGTAAACCATACACTTGGTACTTTACCTATGAAATATAGACCTTCAGTTGAATTAGAGCGATCAGTAAGTTGGCTTTTTAATTCTTCTACAGGAGAAGTTAGAACATCTTTAGTGAAAATTAAAACAAATGGTCAATTAGTATTAGTTGCACACAATGGTAATTATTCAGATGTTTTAGATTATGGGCAGATAACACCATTTCAAGTGTAAAAACGCCCCCAGCATTCCTATTTAAGTTCCTCAACAAATTTAGAAAATTGCACATCAAGCACATTACTGAGGGCGTAAAGCCTTTAGTTTATGCTTGACAAGTACAAATTTGTTGAGGAATTACAAATATAATAATTTATGAATTAGGAATGAAAACAACAGCAACAACAATTAATCAAAAAACACCAATTTCTTATTATGGTGGTAAACAGAATCTAGTTAAAACGATTCTACCAATTATTCCAGATCACAACCTTTATTGTGAGCCTTTTGTTGGCGGAGGAGCAGTGTTTTGGGCAAAACAAAATTCAAATGTAGAAGTGATAAACGATACTAATCGTGAGTTAATAAACTTTTATGAAATCTGTCAAAACAGCTTTGTAGAACTTGAAAAGATGATCAGAATTTCATTACACAGTCGTTCTATTCATCGCGATGCAAAAGTAATCAATGAAAACCCACACATGTTTGATAAAATAGAACGAGCGTGGGCTATTTGGGTTTTATCAACACAAAGCTTTTCTGCGATGCTTGATGGTACTTGGGGATACGATGTTAAGAAGAATACAACATCAAAAAAGATTTCAAATAAAAGAGATTCATTTAGTGAAGATTTAGCGATTAGATTACAGAATGTTCAAATTGAGTGTACAGATGCAATTAGAATAATTAATTCACGTGATCGTTCCGATTCGTTCTTCTATGTTGATCCACCTTATTATAATTCTGATTGCGGTCACTATGATGGATATACTCTAGATGATTTTGAAAGGCTATTACATACGCTTTCCAAGCTTGAAGGTAAATTTCTTTTGTCTAGTTATCCAAGTGATGTTTTGAAGCGTTACACGAAAGAATTTGGTTGGTACACATTTACTATTGAACAAACAGTATCAGTTGGCAATAGTAATTCAAAGAAACCACCCAAAAAGAAGATTGAGACGTTTACTGCAAACTATCCAATATAAAGCTAAAAAGCCACTCGTTTGAGTGGCTTTTAAATGTTATTTATTTAGTGTTTAAATGATGTATAGTTGTCTATTTTTTTGTACGATTTGTTTTTTAAATTTGTACTATCCGTTTTCGCGAATATATAT
>JACOTM010000078.1 GCA_016178305.1 Flavobacteriia bacterium
ATGCAAAATTACATGAACGAGTATTGTTTCAAATTTAACCGTCGACAATTTAAGTTAGATGTTTTTGAAAGACTAATTCTTACATCTGTATTATACACATGGTTTTAACTTAAATGGTGGCAAAGTTCCCGACAGGCATTAAAAAATATACTTCCTTCCTATTCGAATTAAAAGCCAATACTTTTAAAAGATCATTTTTCGCTAATACAAACTCTTTCAATTGAAAGTAACAATTCCCTCTATTAAAGTAAACATCTTCAATAGTTGTATCCTGATTTAACAGCACGGTATAGTCATCAATTGCTCCTTTATAATATTTATATGAAAATTTTTTATCCCCTTCTTTTTTTAATTTTTTGACAGTTTGTCCATAACTTGAAAAAAATAAAGTAAAGGTAAAGAAGGCGAATATGAACTTCATAAATTTGAATTTTGTGATTTTGTAAACGTAAAATTAATTAAAAATTTCCTCAAAAAAATTTTAAAAAATTGCATTAACACTATAAATTCATAAAATAAAACAAAAATAACACACTAAATCAAAGAAAATACCCTATTTTTGCAAGTGCAACTGAACGCTTCCAGTTCATGCGTATAAAACCTTGTTGTTCTTCGGAATCGCAAGGTTTTTTTTATTTTTTCTTTCCTCGCTTGATTTCGATCATTTGCATTCTTTTAACTCCACATAAAACAACAACTCTCGCGCTTGGAATTGCATTTTTATATAATGTTTTGGAATCTAATTCAATTGCTATTCCAACACAAAAATAGATTCCTTTTCGAAGCCCAACATTTAATTTTTTACGATTGATAATTTTTTGAATTTTTGCAACAATTTGTTTTTCAGTAAAAAAATCCAAAGGCTTCTTTTCTTTTATTACTTCTCCTTTCTTTGTCTTAGGCTTTGATCCCTTAAATAAATTGAGCTCCCCTTTCTCCCCTTTCGGATCATAATAATATAAATTTCGATTATTATCCAATAATTCTAAACGAAAAGAAATACTTTCAACTATTCCAAAATTACAATCTACTTGACGCATTGCTCGGCGAATATGCTTTTGCATTTTGTTCCATTTTTTTGAGTTTGAATGAATGGAATTCCCCCAAAATTGCAAGCAAAAACTAGCCAATTGTGTTAAAGACTCACTTTCTTTTAATGGATGAATGCGATTTTTAGATTTATTAAAAAAATCACTTAACATCAATAATTTTAATGAATTTAATTCTGATGTTTGAAATTCAAACTTCGTTTCAGTTGGAATTCTTTCCTCTATTTCAATCAATAAATCCGTTTTCATTAACTTTTCTTTCACAGCCTCTTTCAATCGAAAAGTTTGTGAAAAGGTTTGAAATGTCACCATTAAAAAGATAAATCCAATTATTTTCATTCGATTCCTAGTATTTTTTTTCTAATTTCAAGGCTCGATAAACCTGCTATTGAAAAGACTTCAATTTTATCTTTGTTTTTTTTCAAAACAGCAATTTCATTATCTTTTAATACAAAAAATACAATTGTTTTATCTTTTTTATAATAAGGTATTTTATGGATTGATGCAGCCATATATGAATTGGTATTCATAAATATCACGCGCGCAGATGGAGGTAATTGTATTTTCTCTCCTTCTTGATTTGGAATAGTCCTTTTAACGGCAAAATATTCATCTGGTTTGTTGCGTTTGAAATAATCACAATTAATCATTCCAAAATCAGTTAATCCAAATGTCAATAAATCATTATTATATAACAAACCAGGAGTTATTTGAGGCCCTAATTTATCCATGACGATTAAGGCTGTTATTCTAGCACGCTCATTGTCAGCAAGATTTTTTATTTCTTTTTTGTTTTTCATTAAAATTCTAGCTCTAAACTTTTCTTCTTTTTTCAATTCTTTTAAATATTTTTCATAAAATCGACTGTGTACACGCATGGTTTTTTCAGAAGAATTATCTGTGTAAATATAAACAGGCAGTGCTATTTCGTTTCCTTTGAAAGTAAAACTCAAAATAAAATGATCATTTTGATAATCCGGTACAATTGAAATGTTTTGAATAGGCCGGGGAACACGTAAATTTGTTTTTCGATTAAAATTTCCAAGTAAAAATTCGGGGTCACTTTTACGAATTGAATCTAAAAAATTATGCAAGTCAGGATTCATTAAGGTATCAATTCTCCAATTTTGTTTTGCTATCCATTTTTGATCATTATTTGGTGTGAAAAAATATTTTATTTTTTTGGAACTTGGAGCATTTAAATAAGCTTTTGATTGAAAACTAAACCTCAATTCTGTAGGATCTAATCTTCTTTTTTGAGTGTTTAATGTGAACAAAACGGGAACAAAAACAGTTTCAATAAATTTGGAATCAGAAATTTTACTCAAAGAGTCTAATAGAGCTAATCGCAAACTATCCCGCGATACCGTCTTTGGTGTTCCAATCGTATTCCAATTATTTTGTTGAGGATTAAATGCAAATAAGGTTGCTGAGTTATTCGGTTGCTGATTCTTCAAAGTAACTTGAATTATTGCTTCGGGATTAGGTTTCAAATTGTTTCCGTTTAAATCTTTAGCTTCAAATTTGATCATTCCATTCGATGCCATCAATTCATTTTCTTTATTCGTATTTACAACCATTGGCGCTCCCGTTAATGCCATTTCAACAGGGTCAAACATTTCTGTAATTTCTAATTTTACAGGACCATTGTAAATAGTTCCAAGAGTTGTTAAAAAAGCATTTTGCGGAATTTGATAACTTGAGTTTTCAAGCGTTATATTAGAAGAATCTTGACTATCAATATCTTTCTTTACGGGCTGAAGATCTACAACTGGCTCAACTTGATTTGTACGCATTTCATCAGATAATGGAAATATTTCCGTTTTGTTTAGTGTTTGTGAATTATTGGAAGCAATTTGGGTTGAATCAAGTATTGTTCGATTAATTTCAATTTCTTTTAAGTTATCTAATTTTTGAAGTTTACATTCTGAATCTACCAATACATCTGTAAGATTTAGTTTTTTAATTTGATCTACTTCACTAATTTCTGGAGGTAAAGGTGTATTTATAAAATTCAATTCATTCAAATTTACAAGCGATTTTATGGTATTAAAAGCTTTGTCTGGATTTGTAAATGTGCAATTTGAAAAAGTGATGGTCGTTATTGTTGTGTTTTTTTTCAATTGACTATCAAATGATTCAATACTTGCATTCGCTATCGTTAACTCATTAATAGGGACCAAATTAAAAACACCCCCAAGTAATTTACTATTCAAATTAGGAGTAATTGTTAAATTTTTTAAATTTTCTTTAAACAATAAACTATATACAACACTATTTAAATCCAAATTTAAATTATTCGAAATATCTAATTTTTCTAATTGCCAATAGTCTGTAAACAAACAATTGGACCTTTGCAATTTATTAGAAGATAAATTAATTTCTTTCAATTCTTTTGCTTGTGAAAATGTTGAAGGAAATGTCAAAAGTTTATTATTCGAAACATTTAATACCCTTAAATTCTTTAACAGATTGATATTCGGATTTAGAGAATTCATATTACATTTTGATAAATTTAATTCCTCAATTTTACTATTCTTTAAAAATTCATCTGAAAAAGTATAACTACTAAAACCAATGTTATTCGATAAATTCAACTCGATTAATTCAAGCAAAGAATTTTCAGGCAGATTAAATTCAAGAATTTGATTATTGGATAAATCTAATCTTTTTAAATGTGTGAACAACTGTAATTCATTTGGAAATTGTTTTAAGTTTTCACTACTTAAATTTAAATATTCAACTTTTTCAGCATCTTTTAAAGCATCTTTTAAATCATAACATTCAACACATTGTGCTTGAATTAAAATAGCGTTGATTATTACACTAAGGAATACAATTATTTTCAATATTTTCATGGTAAAGTTTATTAAAACGATTATTATGTTAATATCCAACTATTCAATACCCAAATTGGGATTATCTTTAATTGAATGTCATGAAAATAAAAAAGTAACCTTTGAATTTTTTACTTTATTTTACCAAATAAAAAGCCAAGAACAAAAGCTAACACAACAGCAGTTACAGTTGCATCAATTTTTCCAAAATAAGAAAGTATAACCGTTGAAACAATTACAACAAAAATCAATATAGCTTCTAGGATTAATTTCCAAATAATAGGTTTTGAATACCCTTCAATGAAACCTGTAAGCAAAGTTTTAAGAAAATTTCCACTTCTTTTTTTAATTGGAGGTGGGGTTATTTTTTTTAATATCTCTAATAATTCTGATTCTGATAAATCTCCTTTTAGAATTTTATCTTTGATTGCTTGAATATCCATTTTAAATAATTTTAGGTTATATTATATTCATAAAATCCGATATATCTGATGTTAATAAAGTTCTATCAAAAATTATTATTCGATTAAATATGGAATCATTTCTTTGATTTTAAATAATGCGGAAGCTGCATTTACAGCATAACAGGCATTACTCAATCCGTAATTAATTTCAAATGACATTTCTGAATTATCTGTAATAATTAAACGCATATCCGATAATTTATATCCTGGAAATGCCATGTGTCTGGGAAAGCATGCTCTATTTGTTTCCATTAAATAAGCAAAATCTTCTTTTAAACGAGCATTAATCAAAGCCTCTAATTCTACTATTAATTGAGGTTTAAATAATTCTACTATTGAAATTTTCGTTAATGAATCTCCTTCTTTTTTAAATATATCTGTTGTCCAAGTGTATCTTCCTTTATAATCAGAAGATCCTATCTCTACCAGTTTATAATTTCTCCAATTACAGGTATTTTCCAATCGCGGTTCTTCACCAGCATTCTGTGGAATCATTTCTTCTAAACAAACTATATGAAAATAACTTAAATAATGTACAGAATCTTTCAGTTTTTCTACCTCATTTTGAAGATCCGAAAGCGTATTTTCAGAATGGGATTTAAGTGTATTTATTTTTGAATGAAGTTCATTTAATTCATTAACTTGTTTTGAAATTAAATCATTTGCTGATTTTAAATGAATTGTTAAAGTATCTTCGATTAGTTGAACACTGTCTAATTGATGATTTAGACGTTCAATTTGTTTCTTTTTGGTATTTGGAAAATATTGATCATATTTCTTTTTCAAAATATTTTGAGAAAAGGAAAGAGATAAACTAAATAGGAATAATATGCTAAACAATGCCTTCATTCTATGAATTTACTAATTTTTCCCAAAGATAGAATAGCTTTTATGAAATTGGATACGATTTATTAAAAAAAAGAAATAAAAAAACTCCCTAAACATAGGCTTAGGGAGTTTAACTTTTTTTTATTTAAAAAATTAAAAAACAATTACTTTCTCAAATTTTTGTTTTTTATCATTTGTAATAATTAAAAAATATTCGCCACTTCCATATTGGGTAATGTCAAAATCTTTTATAAAAGTACCATTAAATTTATCTAATTTTTCTTCATAAATGATTTGACCTAATGCATTTTGTAACTTCACCGTGTATTTCATAATTTCAGTAGATGTAAATACTAATGAAAAAACACCATTACTAGGATTTGGATATAACGTAAAATGTGTTCCTGTATTTGTCACCTCATTGATTCCAACTGTTGTTACTGCTGTTACTACTGATGCAGCAGATGTACATCCACCAGAAGTTACTTTTACCGTATAGTTTCCATTTTGAGTTGCAGTATATGACTGTGATGTGGCACCATTAATAATTGCGCCATTTAAATACCATTGATTTCCAGTTGCTGAACTTGAAGTTAAAGTCAAGCCATTTTGAGTAATTGTTGGTGTTGCAGGCAATGGATTAACGGTCATCGTAATTGAGTTTGTATTAACAACATTTACTGATCCACAAGTAGAAGTATAAGTACATGATATTACATCGTTATTCGCTAAAGCTGAAGATGAATATGTTGTTGCACTTGTTCCGACATTTCCACTATTAATTTTCCATTGATATGAAGGAGAACTTCCACCATTTGTTGTCGAAATCGTAAATGTCACTAAATTTCCTGCACATGTAGGATTTGTACCAGATGTAATTGCTATGGATGCTGTTGGAGCTGAGTTGTAACTAATTGTGATTCCATTTGAAGTTGCAGGACTTCCGTTAACACCTGGTAAATTTGATGTCATAATACAAGTCACAATTTGACCAGCAGTCAAAGTTGTTGTTGTATAGGTAGGTGAATCAGTACCAACATTCAAACCATCAACCATCCATTGGTAAGAAGGTGTCGTTCCTCCGTTCGTCGGAGCTGCAGTAAAAGTTACTGATTGACCAGCACAAATACTGTTGTCAGCATCGTTTGAAGAAATGATTACACTTGCATCATTTGTAATTGGAAATTGAAAAGAGAATATGCGTGTATTTGTATTACCGCTAGTTGTGTATTCTCCTGTATGCCAAAATGTAACCCCATCAGGATCTAAAGATAATTGTGAATAATCTCCATATCTATTCGCTGATGTTTCTGCTGATGTTCCTGCTGCAGCAACTGTTTCTGCAAAAGTCATTGTCCCAAGCGGATCACCCGCCAATCTTCCTGTGTATGCTAAACTTGGATAAACAGAAGTACTAGATTTACAATATGCTAAACCAATACTACCATTATCATCCATTGCAATTGAGCCAATCCATCTTGAATGCGTATCAGGTGCATAAGTACCTTCTTGATATAAAGTCCATGCTCCGGTAGTTTGATTTTGACGTAATTCAACCCATCGAATACTTCTTTGCGTTGCGCTTAATTTTACTCCCCAATTTAATAAAACTGTATTATACCCATTCCAAGTTCTAAATTGAGCCCGATACGTGGCTACACCTCCAATACCATCTAATTTTTGAGAAGTACCCGGCTGAGAAATATCGTCCCATCCTGAATCGTAAGATGCATCAAAAGCTGAAGTTGAAACGGTCGTGTTTAATGTTATAGAAGCGGTTGGAGTAGCTCCCCAACTAACCGCCATATTCCAAATTTTAACCCCGTCAACAGCGCCACCGCCCCAAGCATTGTCGGCATAAGCAAAAAATGGACAAGGTGTTCCTACTGTTGGTAAAACATCATCCGCATCTGCAGATAATGGACAATAAAATCCACTTGTAGAACCTGTAGTAAAAGTTGCTGTTACAGCTCTTGAAGAAGCATTTCCAAGTAACATTTGATCTCTTTCAAAGCAATACATTCTTCCTCCTTGATTAGAAGTCATATAATATCCATCTGCCCAAATAGAAAACTTTAAATAATCCGGAAATTGCGCTGAGTTGAATGTATAAGTATAATAAGACCCTGTTGGATCATTTGTTGTTGAAATAGCAATGTAAATTTTAGCAGGAGAACCAAATTGGGCAATAAACCAACGATCAGCAAAACGATCATACATCACAATTGGATCTCCTTCATTTGGTGTATCAGGATTCCATAAGGTTCCAATATTTGCTGTTAACATTATATTTCCAGTAGATTTATTGTAAACTCTAAAAGGAGATGCGTTTACTGCTTGAACATAATGGTTCGTTCCCGCAGCACCTGTTGGATCCAAAGGTCTTGAACCATTTGCAGGTTGACCAGCCCAGTTTTTAATCGGTGCTTTATTTGCTGGGTTTTTAGTTCCCATTGCGGTCTGTCTAACAGCTGGATCTTCTCCATAAACCACCCCATCTTCCATTGTGTAAACAAATTTTTGTGGTTGGCGATGTTCTCTATCTTCTGACTCTTTATGCGCTTTCTTTTTTTCGACATAAGGTGCTTCCTTAGACAATTCAGACAAGGGTTTTGTTATGTGAAAATCTGAGCACGTGATATACGAAGACGTACTTGTTTGTGACATCACTCCCATACACAATAGTAATGAGAATGAAATAAGGATTATTTGTTTCATTTTTATAGTTTTATAGCTAACAAAAGTAATAAAAAAAACATTAAATTCAAACTCAAATTTTAATTTTGCATTTCACAAAACAATTAGTTGTTAAATTTTTCACATAGCTATACTTTGGAACAGTTCTCATTTAGACAAAAAATACTAGAAAGTTTATTCATAAATGTAAATAATGACGCATTATTCATAAAAAATAAATTATACACTTTCTTCGATTTGCAAATTAAAATCAAAGAGATAATAACTGTTTTAGAATCAAAAAATATCCAAAATCAGCGTGTAGGTGTTTATTGTACGGATGACTTTTTTACTTATTGTGCCATTTTGGCTCTTATCCTTCATGGAAAATCTTTTGTACCTCTTAATTCAAAATATCCCGAAAATCGGTTAGCGGAAATGATTTCATTAAGTGGTTTAGACACCATTATATACAACCACGAAATAATTGAAAATCCATTTATAACTTGTGAAAACATTGGCTTTTCAAACGCTTTAAACTCAGAAATAAAACCTTTGTTTGATTCTGAAAAATACTCATTCACACAAGAAAACCGCGAGGCTTATTTGTTATTTACTTCAGGGACAACTGGTCAACCCAAAGGGGTCAGTATTTCAGATAGTAATTTGAATTCTTTTTTTAAATATTTCAAAAAACACTTTCGTTTCACCGCGGACGAAAAATTTATTCAAGTTTTTGAATTAACTTTCGATGTTTCTATCTTTTCTTTTTTAATGCCAATTCAATTGGGAGCTTGTTGTTATATTCTTCCTCAAACAGGAATCCGCTATTTGGAAATGATAAAAATGTTACAACAACACAAAATTACTGTTGCTACTTTTGTTCCAACAGTTTTAAATTACATCCATCCATACACCCCTCAATTAAATTTTCCATCTTTAAAATATTCCTTTTTTATCGGTGATAAACTCAATGTGCATTTGGCTGAAAATTGGTTGAAAACACTTCCTAACGGAAAAATAATTAATTTTTATGGTCCAACTGAAGCTACAATTATGTGCGCTGCTTATGAATGGAATCCAAAACAAACAACGTTTCAAAATGATATTGTACCACTTGGAAAACCTTTTGATGGAATCAATTACATTGTTGTTGATGAGCATAATATTCCAACAGATGAAAAAGGTGAACTTTGCTTAAATGGCAAGCAAGTCATTACAAGCTATTTAAATGCTGTTAACGAAGATAAATTTATCCAACTCAATAACTCAAATGCGATTTATTACAAAACAGGAGACATTGTGTCAATCGATAGTCATGGAAATTTACTTTTTCACGATCGAATTGACAATCAATTAAAAATAAACGGACATCGGATTGAACTCAGTGAAGTCGAATATCATCTTAGCAAAATATTAAATCATTTTACTATTTGTGCTTTTAAAAATAAAGAAAGTTTAACTGAATTAGTGCTTTTTATTGAATCCAAAGTGAATATAGAAGTAGCTGTTTTTCAAGAAAGAATAAAAAAAATATTGCCTTATTATATGCTCCCTAACCGAATAATTGAAATTGATTCTATTCCCTTAAGTTTTAATTCTAAAATCGATAAAAATTGTTTACATGAAATTTACCTGAAAGAAATTTCTTAAATTTAGTCTCTGAAAAGCATTTCTTATAATACACCCATTTAAAAATGCAATAAATAAACAGCTATGAATCATGAAAAATTAATGAATCAATTAGAAACAGTTTTTAGAATATTTTTTAAAAATGACTCGATTCAATTAAATGAAAATTCAACCGCTGATGATATTGCTCATTGGGATTCTCTTTCACATTTAGAATTAATCCATGCCATTGAGATAAATTTTCAAATCGTATTCAATTTTGATGAAGTTCTTTCATTTAAAAATGTTGGAGACATGGTTTATTGTATCTCTTATAAATTGAAATAATGTTATTCAATTCGCTCGAATATTGTTTATTAATTTCAAGTGTTGTTGCTGTAAACTTAATTATTCCAAAAAATTTTTCAGTGCTTTTTTTGATTTTTACAAGTGCTTTTTTTATTGGATACCACCATATTGAATCTCTTCTTTTGGTTTTATTTTCAGCCATTTTTACATTCTATGTTGGATATAAAATTCAAAATTCCATTCACAATCGTAGATTAATACTGAATTCTGCGGTATTTATCTTGATTTCTTCTGTTGTTATATTAAAAGTGTTGGAATCAAAAACGATGTATTTTCAAATGGAAAACACGTTAATTGCACTCGGAATTTCTTTTTATTCAATTCAAAACATTGCTTATTTAATTGATAGTTATCACAACCGATTACAAGTAACGGTGTCATTTCAAGAATATCTATTTTCTATTTTGTTTTTTCCTAAATTTTTAGCAGGTCCAATAACAAATGTCGATGATTTAGTGCATCAGATTAGTTCACAGAACAATCGAAATTATGCGGATTTAACCCTTGGTTTTCAAAGAATGTTTTTCGGATTTACTAAAAAATTGGTTCTCGCAGATAGAATAGCACCTTATATTCATTACAATTTAGAAGTTGCTCCATCTACAACGGGGTTAACAAATTTAACGATTGCTTTTCTTTTCACGATTCAATTGTATATCGATTTTTCAGCATATACAGATATTGCTATTGGTAGTGCAAAAATGTTAGGATTTAATTTGAAAGAAAATTTTAATCTTCCATTACGATCTAAATCCATTTCAGAATTTTGGAGAAAATGGCATATTTCTTTAACCAATTGGCTGACTAAATATATCTTCTATCCTGTCTCATTTAAATTTAGATCTACGCAAAAAAAAGGATTAGTTTTAGCTATTTTATTAACTTTTTTAATCTCCGGTTTGTGGCATGGATTCGGATTTACGTTCATTATTTATGCCCTTAGTCACGCTTTTTATATCATTTTTGAAACTTTATTTAAAAGTCAATTAATTAAAATTAAAACCTTTATTCCTTTAAAAATTCATACTTTATTCAGCTTTGTTATTACTTTTTCTTTAGTCAGCTTAAGTTTTATCTTTTTTCGAGAAAGTTCCCTTCAAAATGCATGGCGCCAGATCAAGTCCATTTTTTCTTGGGAGCATTTTTTACCTCAAAATTGGCTGATGGAGTATTATGGAAAAATTTATATTGGTGGTGAGTCAGAAGCTGCATTTAATTTCAAAATTACACTTGGTATAGCATTGATTTTTTTGTTTTTTGAAAACAATTTGAATCAAAAACTGAATCAAAAACAATTCAGACCTTATTTAATGGCTTGTTTTGTGTTTTTAATCTTATTTCTAGGTATTTTTAATTCGAAAGAACAATTCATTTATATTCAATTTTAATGAAAATAATTCGGAAAACAATCGTAAGCTTGCTAATAGTGTTTACACTACTTTTCGCCATTGAAAAGGCTTATGATTTGTTTTTGCTTCGCAATACAGAATTAAAAAATTCGTTTGTTGCGAATCATTCAATAAATGCGGCTATTTTAATCCATGGAACATGTGTACCATATACAATGCTAATTCCAGATTCAATCAAAGCACAAACAGGACTTAAAACATATAATCTAGCTGATTATCATTCAGATTATGCCGAAAATTATTTGAGCTTATACCTTTATTTAAAAAAGAATAAAAATCCAAAATATTTATTTTTATATGCGAGTCCCGAATGTTTTGACGAAACATATAATGAATTTAATTCGCTCCGCTACTCCTATTTTATGGATGACAAACTTGTTAATGAAGTTATTAAAGACATGAATCCGAACTACTATAAATGGACGTTTATTCCTTTTTTTAAATATACTTTTGATAATAAACAAATTCATTATAAAGCATTTATAGGTTTAAATAAAATTCGAACTAAGAATATGGAAACCACTTATCCAACAGGATATTATCCGGCTTATGATGTAAAAAACAACAAGTACATTCATTTCAAATCCGCTTATCCAAAAGGGCATTGTTTTAAGTGGTCTAAAAAAAGAGCCTTTTATTTGAAAAAAATCATAGAATTAGCTCAAAAAAGAAACTTTCGTATTATTTTATATGAATCGCCTATTCTTCATTCTTATGCTAAACAACAGCGAAAGAGAATTGAAATTATTCAAAAAATTAAATCTTTTGCTAAACACAATAAAATAGATTTTATCACTTTTGATACTTTGGCTATTTGTTCTAATAAATCTAATTTTATTACAACTGTAGCTTTAACAAACGAAGCTTCCGAGAAATTTAGTTCTATTTTCGGAAAATACATACAAACAAAATATTTAAAATAAATGGCTTTAATAAAAGGATGTAGAGGTTTTGAGCCTCAATTTGGGGAAGATTGTTACCTAGCTGAAAATGCAACTGTTGTTGGCGATGTAATCATGGGTAATGAATGTTCTGTCTGGTTCAATGCAGTTGTAAGGGGTGATGTCAATTCGATTCGTATTGGTAATAAAGTGAATATTCAAGATGGGGCTGTTTTGCATTGTACTTATGAAAAAACAAAAGTTACGCTAGGTAATAATGTTTCAATCGGACATAATGCTTTGGTTCACGGTTGTACTGTAGAAGACAATGTATTGATTGGCATGGGTGCAATTGTTATGGATAATTGTTATATTGAAAAAAATTGTATTATTGCTGCAGGAGCAGTGCTTTTAGAAGGTACACGTGTTGAAAGCGGCTCTGTTTATGCTGGAGTACCCGCAAAAAAAGTAAAAACACTTACAGCTGAATTGTTTGAAGGAGAAGTACAACGGATAGCAAATAATTATTTAATGTATTCAAGTTGGTTTAAGTAGGGAAATGCTGGTAATTCAATAATTCATCATAAATCTAAATTAGCATGAAATTATTTTTTACAAAGAACTTAATTTTTAAGTGAAAAACTATGCTCGCTTATTCTTCAATACAAATCTTTTGATGATAAATCTTACCATTGTTTTTGACTTCAAGTATATACAAAACATTGGGAGTTATCAAGAATGGCTCATTTTTAAAAGATGTTGCCAAACGACCATCTTGAAAGTATAGAGACCCTTCCTCTATATTTTGTTGCATCTTAAACAGATTAGTTCCGACAGCAAATAATTCAAAATTTTTAAAAATTAATTCATTCAATCCCATAGAAACGAAAGCTCCATTCGTACAGTTATTTATTGAATAATACACCATTTC
>JACOTM010000079.1 GCA_016178305.1 Flavobacteriia bacterium
AAAGTGAGAGACTCAATGTACGTAACAGAATGCACCAACACTCCTACTTATGATTTTGATGCACGCTATAAAAGTGCTTTAACAGGGTATGAATATCATTATTTTCCAAGTGCTTATGCAGGGGGAGTTACATCCTGTGATCAAACTTTACCAGTTTATCAAACTTGCATTTACTTATCTGCTTCAAAAGGAAAATCTGGGGAATTTATTGGTGAAGATTATTGTTTTTTTTACAATTGTAGAAAAAATGATTTTGCTTATACGGGTAATACTGAATGTACAAATGATAAAATAACTATTCAAGAAATATATCCAGACTATAATCTTGGAAATTTTACATTTCAAAAAACGCTAAAAATTTCTGAAAATTGCACAATGATAGAAAACAATCAACCAACAAATCATTATTATTCAAAAGGAGTTGGAATAATCCGTAAAGAATTTTTAGACAGCAACCAAGTTTGGAATTTAGTCAATTACCATATTGAAAAATAATTAGTTTCGATGCGCAGCGGAACTAATAACTAAAAAAACTAGCACACTACTACTGATTAGGTTAAATTAATAATTAAAACATGAAGAAAAAACTAGTAATAGCCTTTTGGCTATTGGGCGGAGCTATGCTCTATGGTCAAACAGACCAGCTCAACTTGGAAAAGTATTGGAAGCTGCGAAACAGCTTTCGCGAAAAATTTGTAAAAATAGGCACAGGTCCTGGTGCAAGCTTACCCATCGGTTCGATTAATCCCAATTCTTGCACTGCTGGTGCTGCCCAAGGTTATCAAAACATTTATGCCGACATGCATTGGGGTGACGGGATGATTCGGCAAGGGCAATATCTCCAACTACTGGCAACCGAATACCGTTTATTGAAAAACAACGGCTTGGATACACGGGGCACTTTAAACGAAATTTACTATGCCCTACAAGCCATCAACCGCTGTGATTTAAAAGCAGAACCTACTCAATCAAAGTTTTATTTTCCTTTATCTCAACAAGTAAGTTCAAGTCTCAACGGCTACTATCTTCGTGAAGATGTACCAGAAGACTTTGGAAAAGATAATTGGGGAGAAACCCCACTAAAACCGCGATGCATAGATTCTGATTATTACAACAATCGTGATGTTTCTAAAACACAAGTAAAAGGTCCACAGGAGCATAATGAACCAAGTTTGGATCAGTTAACAAGTTTAATGGTTGGTTTTTCCATGATTCATAAATTGGTAGATAATGAGTATGTACAACCCACTCCACAGGATCCAATAATACAAATTATCACTGAAACACAAGCAATTGTAACCCGGATAGTGACCCACATGTCCTATAACAACTGGTTTATGCTAAATTTGAAAGAATGGCCTGTAACTAATGGAGGAGGAGATGCATCTCTAATGGCATATCCGATATTATTAGCAGCCTATCGTATTACAGGAAATTATACATTTCCAAAAGAATTTATAAGAAAAGATTATTTTGGATATCTTAAATTGATACAGCCTTGTTTGACAGGATATGGGGAGCAATGTGGCCCTGAATCTCAAATTAGTAAATGTTTTAAACTTGGAGTTGAAAATGCGTCAAGTCCTTTTTCTATGCAAGCTCAAGCAAAAGAACAGATACAGATTCTAGGATTCAAAAACTGGGAAAATACTGGTGAAATAATTGGTCTTTATAATTCTTCAGAATCTCTATGGAATATAACTTTACCTGCATTAGCAACAACTGGTCCAGATTGGTACTTAAATCCAAATTATTTAAGTAACCCAATTCTAGTAGAGTTACATCCTACTCTAACATTTCTAGATACAACGAATAAAATACCCACATACGCTAAAACTATTTTATACAACTTAGCAACTTCAGCAGCAATTTGGAACAAGACAAATTCCAAATTATGGGCAGATACTACTGGTAATTATTCTTTGGAATTAATCAATGCAATCCTTAGAAATGAAACACCAGCATCTACAAAAGAATTTATTCGAAATTTATTAAATACAATGGGGCCAGAAGGAGCTTACCACGTAGAAGGGACAGATGGATACATAAATGAAAATGGGGTTTGGGTATTTGCTTCTAAAATAGGAACATTTAACAGCAATTGGAAAAATGATTATAAATGGAATGCCTCAGGTGGCGATGGCTTTGGTGCTTATAGAGGAATATTTAACAATATAGACTATTTGTTAATGCATAATTTATATTATTTATGCTATAATCAAGATAATTTGTTACCAAAATATCAAGAAGAAACAAATTGTTCTTGCTCTAATTCAACAATTTCAGTAACTTCAAATGATTTTATAGTTTATCCAAATATAGAGATTCTACCAAGTATGTTTATTAATAATGTGCAAAATGCAACTACAGGCTCTATACAGGATATAAATAACAAGCTTTCTTTTTTGGAACCATGCACTCCTAATGTTTTTGCAAGTGTAAACAATATAATCACAGGAATATTTGATGTAGATAATCATTTTGCCCATTACAAAGACATCCAAATATTTGATACAAAAATTCAAACACAAAATGCCTCTGTAGAAAGTGGGTCAACATTAAATATTTGGACCAATTTTGTAATTTGCAACGATAAAACCTTACAAGTAAAATCAAATTCAATTGTAAATATTGAGCGAGGAACTTTTACATTAAAATCAGGGGCAATATTAGATATATCAGGAAAAGTACGAATAGTCTGGAATACTAAATTACAATTAAAACCTGGATCAAAAATAATACTAAGGCCAGGTGCTACGTTATTATTAGAAGCTTATGGTAAATTAATTACAAATGAAGGCAGTACAATTGAATACTATGATGGAGGGGCAATTCAAGTTCGTGATTCACAAAGTGAAATAATCTTAAGCGGGGAAATAAAATTAATGAATGCTACTACATTCAAAATAATTCAAGACGATACTAATTACGGATTAATCACTTTTTCAGGTAATCCAAAATTCACAGCCTTATCATCTTCAAAAATAGAATTAAAAAGTAAAAATAAAACAACAGCATTTATTAAATTAACCGACAACACAACGTTAAAAATAGATGATCCAAATATCACAGATTTTGATATTACATTTGGAATGGTTGAAATGAAAACAAATTCTGAAATTATTGTATATTCCAAAACAAAAATAGGGAATGTCACAATGTTTTCAAGTACGCCTAACAAAGGTTTAACGGTTACAGATGCTTCAACAATAACAATGTCTGATGTAAATAACATTCCTATTTTCGCAAAATTAAATATCGAAAATATTGGAAAACTAAACCTTTATGGAAGTCAGTTTAATAACAATAATTTAAATACATGGAGTGGATTTGTTAATTTAGTTACAGTTGAAGGAATGGGATACGTTGTTAATTCTTGTAAATTTTTTGGTGATGGAAAAACAGGAATAAAATCAACAAACATGACCTTCCCGAGTAGTGTTTTCTATTCTGAATTTAAAAATGTAAATTCCAATTCAACAATAAATGGAATAGAAGATTGGTCATCCATTGAAATATATACCTTAAAATCAATTTTTACAGATGTAAATTTTGGATTATTAAAACTGAATGGGAAAGCCACTTTAAGTTGTAACACCTTCAATTGCAATAGAGCAATTTACGCAAGCAATTGTTTTTTGAATATGAGTACAGAAGACAGAGGTGGTTACAATGTATTTAACTGTACAGGATCTAGAGTTATTGAATTAAGAACATGTGATATAAATTTAAAAAAAGGCTATAATAAATTCAATGATGTAACAAATCAATATTATATCTATGGTACAAGTTATAATAACATTAATTTTAATTTTGGATATTTAGACTTTACGTATAATCAATGGAATACAAGCAATACCGTTCCAAACATTACAAAATTTTCACTTAAATACCCTTCAAATAATGTGTCTTACAGCTTAAATTTTTCTCCTACTTACCTCTTACCAAATTGCTGGGCAATGGGTGGTTCAATTCCAAATCCACCAGCTCCACCAACAACTGAAACAACACCAAGGTCAGTCAATTTTGTGCCATTAATCACTTTTTATACTGATACAATAGCTATTGATTCAGCATTAATTATTGGAATGAATAAAATGACTTTCTATAATGAATCAGGAAATAATTTAGAAGCAATTGAAGATTTTAATGAAATTTTTTCTAATAATTATACTTCATCAAATCAAGTAAAAGATTATTATTTTCATTTTACAATATCACAAATGAAAACTGCACTTGAAAGCGCAATAAATAATCAAGAAATAATGATAAATAATATGAATAATACGTATGAAAATCATATCCAAATGTATGCAAATGCCTTGATGAAAATGACAGATTCAATTATCGACTCAACAAATTACAATGATCAATTTAACAATGAATTAAATAAAGCTCATTTATTTAGAGTCATTCAACGTTCTGATATCGGATACAATATCTTAAATGAATTAGAATATTGTGGTCTTGATTCATTAGAACAATTAGAATTAAATTATTGGAAAAAAGAATATAGTAAAGATTTAGAAATTATAGAAATTGGGTTTGATGCAATTGACTCACTCATTATTATTGATACGATCAATTACCAAATTCCAACAGATTTAGAAATAAATCAATATCATTTTGGTGCAGAAATTCAAAATATAAATAATATTCTATATCCAAATTGTAATTATTTTGAAAAAGCTGAATTATCGGATATTGAAAATTTCAATGAAATAATAGTTTATCCAAATCCATCAATAAATGAAATCAATTTTAAAATTGACATAATCGATCAAAAATGTCAAATTGAATTTTATTCAAACGATGGTCGAAAAATTCATGAAAATAATTATTCTATAATTTCAAATAATATTCGAAAAATTGATATTTCAACTTGGAAAAATGGAATATATCATTACAAAATAACTTTACAATCTGGAGAAGTAAAATTAGGTCAATTTACAATAAGTAAATAATACAAACTAATTTTTAATTCTATTTTTCAGAAGTAGAAATATTAAATCGTCCTTCAAATAAACAACAATCAAAACGATTATTAAATTTGGGGGACGATTTTTTAATGTTTCAATTTCTTGGAATATTTTTCGTATAAATCGGTTTGTGAATTTGAAAGTGAGATAAATTGACCATTTATAAAGGCTAAAACAACATTATTGGTGCGCATATCTAAAGCGTTACCTTCAGAAATAAATAAGGTTGCATTTTTCCCTTCTTCAATGCTTCCAAAACTTGTGCTTATCCCTAATATTTCACAACTATTTAAAGAAATCGATTGAATTGCTTGCTCTTCTGTTAAACCATAAGCCATTGCTGTTCCTGCTAAAAAAGGTATATTTCGAGCATTCATCGCTTCCATGTCTCCCTCATTTTGAATACAAAATTTTACGCCTCCTTGTTGCAAAAGAAAAGGCAATTGATAAGGTAAATTTACGGGATCTTCATCGTTTTCCGGTAAACTATGTGTTCGTAATAACATCACAGGAATAGCAGCATCTCTCAATTTTTGAGTCGTTAAATAGCTATCATATCCACCAACAATAACAGGATACTTCAGATTAAATTTTTTAACAAAATCAATGATGTCTAAAATTTGCTGCAAATGATTTGCATGAATGTAAACCCTTTTCTGTCCAACAAAACAGTTTTTCATTGCCTCTAACCGAAAATCTGATTTTTCAACTTCGTTTGCCAAGGCATACGTTTTAGCATTTTCAAAAAAATGGTTTATTTCAATTTTCTGACTTTCATAATTTTCATTCTTTTTCCCTTTATATTCAATAGATCTGGGCCAATTAAGATGTATCCCATCTTCAGCTTTAATAGTTGCATCTTCCCAATTCCAACCATCTGTAAACATTACTGCTGATGAACCTGAAATAATTCCTCCTCGAGGTGTACTTTGAGTAATTAATATACCATTGGTTTTTACGGTAGAAACTACTTTTGATTCCGTATTGAACGCAATTTGCGCTCTTACATGTGGGTTGAAAGTACCTACTTCGTCAAAATCATTAGTTGCTCGAACGGATTCAATTTCACTTAAACCTAAAATACAATTCGGCGCCACAAATCCTGGATAAATATGTTGTCCCTTTAAATCAATGATTGTATCCCAATCTTCTTTTTTGTAAGTATAAGCCAACGCGTTTTTAACCAAAACTATTTTTCCACTTTTAATTCCAACTAAAGCAGTTTCAATTGTTTGACCATTTCCAACATGTAAAAAGCCATTTTCTAATAAAATAGAATTGTATTTTTTTTGAGCAATCGACATTGAACTCAAAACAATCATAAGAAGGAATAGTGTATTTTTAATTTGCATCGTAATTTAATTATTAATGGCAATTTTCTTCTGAACTTCCGTTTTCTCCTTCAGTATCACAATGAAAAAATCTTTTTCGCTTTTTCACAAAAGGTTTCGGCGCTTCTCCATTTTCAGTTGACTCTAACATTTTAGAAATAATTCGCCCTTTTTCAGCTTCATTTTTTGCTTGTAATGCTTCGTCTTGCTCTAAAGAATATAAAATTTCACCATCCACTATTGTGTATTCAACTTTTGCTGTAACGCTTAAAGGATTTTCACTCCATAAAACTAAATCGGCATCTTTTCCTATTTTAACACTTCCCATTTTAGCATCTAAATGCAATATAATCGCTGGGTTTAATGTTACCATTTTCCAAGCATCTAACTCAGACATTCCACCATATTTTACAGATTTTGCTGCTTCTTGATTCAAACGTCTGCCCATTTCAGCATCATCCGAATTAATAGCCACAACAACACCTTGATCCATCATCATTTTTGCATTGTATGGAATGGCATCATTTACTTCATACTTATAAGCCCACCAATCTGCAAAAGTTGAACCAGCAATTCCACGTTCAGCCATTTTATCTGCTACTTTATATCCTTCCAAAATATGGGTGAATGTATTAATCTTAAAATTCATAGAATCAGCAACTTTCATCAACATTAAAATTTCAGATTGGACATACGAATGGCAGGTAATAAAACGTTCCCCATTCAATATTTCACTCAACACTTCTAATTCTAAATCTTTATGTATATGATGACTATGCTGTCCTTCTCCTAGTTTTTTAAAATGTTTCCATGCTGTTTGATAAGCTAATGCTCTATTAAATGCATCATAATAAACTTGTTCTACCCCCATTCTAGTTTGAGGAAAACGAGTGGTATTAAAATCTCCAAAATTGGATTGTTTTACATTTTCACCTAAAGCAAATTTTATAAATTTAGGCGCATTTGGAATCAATAATTCATCTGCTGAATGACCCCATTTTAGTTTTATTAATGCTGATTGACCACCGATTGGATTAGCGGAACCATGTAAAAGTTGTGCTGCCGTAACTCCCCCAGCTAATTGTCGATATATCGAAATATCATCCGGATTTAGAACATCTCCGATACTAACTTCGGCCGAACTTGCCTGTCCAAATTCATTGACGCCTTTGGAAATAGCAATATGTGAATGTTCATCAATAATACCACTCGTTAAATATTTTCCTTTCGCATCAATTATTTTTGCATTCAGTGGAATTGGATGAAAGCCTTCTCCAACAAACACAATAATTCCATTTGTAACAATTACAGTAGCATTATTTAAAACACTATCTTTTTCATTGGTCCAAACAGTTGCATTAATAAAAGCGATAGTCTCTTTTTGAGGAACGGAATCTAAACCGTAAGCCATGTTTGGAAACCAAATGTTGGGCTTGAAATTTTCAATTTGAACTGATTTATCACTTGTTTTAGTCTCTAACTTTTCATTTCTAATCGCTGACCATTGAATCCATTTGCCATTTGGTAAAAAACCATCTCCTTCAAATATTCCTAATTTACTGTTAACTTTTGCATGTAAATTAACACTTCCCTTGAAAAAATCATCCTCTAAATTAAACTGCAAGGTTAAATCATTTTCTAACAATTGGAGAAAAACAACTGGGTACAAAGTATCTTTTCGAATCAATCCTGATTTTTCATCTCGATTTGACTTTATTGAAGTTAATTTTAATTGAATTTTTCCACCATTATTAGTAATTTCAAATGGGTATTGCTTGCCATTCAACAGCATGTTATATTTCCCTGTAATATCGTGAGTAGGTTGTGTATGATATGTTTTGCGTTGACCTAACAGCCAAGCTTCCAACAATTTTGCTTCATTCGAAAAAGGATTTGAATCATAAATCATGAAACTTGCTTTTTTACCTTTTTCAAGCGTTCCAAATTGATGATCAATTTTCAATAATTTAGCAGGTTCTAAAGTCAACGCATTTAAAGCATCTGAAACCGATAAACCTCGGGCAATTGCTTTATGTAAATTTTTCCAAAATTCTTCCTCATTTTTATTTCCAAAAGAAGAAATAGAGAAATTAACTTTGTTTTCTTTCAAAATAACTGGATTTGAAGGAGCTAACTCCCAATTTTTCAAATCTGCTAAAGGAATATCTTTGATTATTAACGGATTTTTTACATCGTATGGTGCTGGAAAATTAATAGGGATAATTAAATGATTTTTTAGATTTTTAATTTGATTTATAGCAGCATATTCATTTCCACTACCCATAATGATAAAAGGAATATTGAATTCATCCCCAATTTTAGCAGCTCGAAGAACTTCCCATTTTTCATCCGTTGCAAAAATCATCGGGAGGTGTTTTTGTCTATCCAAAGCATCTAAAGATAAATTCAAATCTTTTTTTGTAGCATGTGCATACCATTGTAAATCATAAAAAGCTTGACGTAACAAGGCAATACTACCCATTTGTGAGCTTGGATATGTTTGATTGGATACACCACTTTTAAAAGAGTAATAGCTTGCAATATTTGGTTGAATCAATTGTTCATTTTCATTTGTAAAACCCAAAGAAATTAATGCTCCAGTACCTCTGGATACACCGTCTTGAACATGTGTAACAGCAATTCCAAACCCCATTTTCACTAATTCATCATTGGCTTTTGAATTAATTGTGTAAATTAAACTAGGATCTGTTTCGGGATGAATAGCTTCATTCCAATAATATGCCCCTTTTTTGGAAGACTCCATTTGAGGCTGAAAGCTAAATTCAGGACTTGAAGGTTCTGGCAAACCAACATTTGTATAAGTTTCAATAAATGCTGCAACTATCGTTTTTCCTTTACAATCAATAACTACGGTGTTTGCTGGAGCTGTAATTGTTGTTCCTATTTCAATTATTTCATTTCCTTTAATTAGAATACTGCCTTTATCAATGGTTTTTGTAGGAGAAACAATAATCGTTGCATTTTCAAATAAATAATAACTCACAACCGACTCTTCCATGCCGTTTTTTGGAATATATTGTTGTGAATATGAATCGAAGGAAATTAGAAAAAAAATAGAAAAAAGGTATTTCATAGCTTAACTTTCATTGATAACAAAATGTGAAATTAATAATTTTAGAGAGTTTCTTCATCAAATCAACCTTCATTTGTGAATTTAGATTATTTTTGTTCTAAAACAATTTCAAAATTCATGAGCGGACTTATACATATACATTCAGGTTTACGTTGGATAGCACTTATTTTATTAGTTATAGCAATTTTCAATGCAGTTGCTTCAAAAAGAAAAGGAGAATACTTGAAAAAAGACAAAATGATTAATCTTTTTGCAATGATTTCTTTACACACACAATTATTAATTGGAATTATTTTGATGTTTACTTCAGGAAAAGTGAGCTTTGCTAGTGGTTGGATAAAGAATCCAATGAGTCGTTTTTATGGCATGGAGCACATTGCCGGAATGTTGATTGCTTTAGTAATTATCACTATTGGAAGAAAAAAGGCAGAGAAAATTACAGCACCGATTCAAAAACATTCTAAAATTGTTACATGGTATTTAATTGGATTGCTTATCATTTTAGCTTCAATTCCTTGGCCATTTCGAAGTGCATTAGGCGGACAATGGTTCTAAAAAAAATTCAATATAGTATCTTCCTTGTCATTTTTACTTCTTGTTCAAATTCTCAACCAAACGAAATTAAAAAAGAAGGAAATAAACCTTTGACAAAATCAGATATTAAACATTTATTTGAATCCAATTGTTCATCTTGTCATGGTTGTGATGGAACTCTTGGAATGTCAGGGGCAAAAGATTTATCGATTAGTAAATTAAAAGACGATGAAATAAAATCTAGAATCCAAAATGGATTAAATGGAATGCCCTCTTTTGAAGGAATTATTGAAGAAGGACAACAACTAGACAGCATTATTTCATACGTTAAAACATTAAGAAAATAATGGAAGAAGGACACGTTTTAGTTGATGCAGTCGAAGAAACCTGTGTTTTAGTGGGAATTATTACACAAGCTATTACAGAAGATCAAGCCAAAGAATATATCGAAGAATTGCGATTTTTAGCTGAAACAGCAGGAGCAATCACACAACAAATTTTCTTACAAAAAGTAACGATTGAAAATCCTAAAACTTTTGTAGGTAAAGGAAAAATTGAAGAAATTAGAAATTATGTTCAGGAAAATAATATTGATCTAGTTATTTTCGACGATGAACTTTCCCCTTCTCAACTTCGAAATATTGAACGAATTTTGGAATGTAAAGTAATGGATCGAAATTCCTTAATTCTTGATATTTTCGCAAGCAGAGCTAGAACTTCACATGCTAAAACACAAGTAGAGTTAGCGCAATTACAATATATGCTCCCTCGTTTAACTGGTTTATGGACACATCTTGAACGTCAAAAAGGAGGAATTGGATTGAGAGGTCCTGGAGAAACACAAATTGAATCAGATAGACGTGTCATCCAACAAAAAATAGCGTTGCTCAAAGAAAAGTTGAAAGAAATTGACAAACAAATGTCTGTTCAACGTGGAAATAGGGGGCAATTGGTGCGAGTTGCTCTTGTTGGTTATACCAATGTTGGCAAAAGTACAATGATGAATTTGTTAAGTAAATCTGAGGTTTTCGCAGAAAATAAACTATTCGCTACATTAGATACAACCGTCCGAAAAGTTGTTTTAGAAAACTTACCTTTCCTTTTAACGGATACAGTTGGATTTATTCGAAAATTACCTCATCAATTAGTAGAATCATTCAAATCAACTTTAGACGAAGTTCGAGAAGCAGATTTGTTAATCCATATATTAGACATATCACATCCCAATTTCGAAGAACATTTCAAGGTCGTTAATGAAACTTTGGCTGAAATTGACGATTCAGAAAAACCTGTAATTTTGGTTTTCAATAAAATTGACGCATATCATTACGAAGCAAAAGACGAAAACGATCCAAGTCCAATGAAACCTGAAAACTATTCATTGGAAGATTTGAAAAAAACTTGGATGTCTCGACTAAATAATACAAAATGTATCTTTGTATCAGCACAAGAAAAAGACAATATCGAAGAATTGAAAGAAATGCTTTATGAAGAAGTAAAACGTATATTCAAAGTGCGCTACCCTTATAATAATTTCTTATATTAACCAATGAATTGATGGTCAAACTCTTCTTCTAAAAAAGTAATTCCGTTTTCTTCTAATTCCTTTAAAATTGGATTATAAACTTCTGCAGAAATAGGCATTTGCACACCTGTAATTTCAAGTGTTTCATTTAGAATCATTTTTGCACAGATCGCAGCTGGTAATCCTACTGTATTACTCATGGAAGTATAAACACTATCTTCTCCAATGTTTACCATGTATGAATTTAATTTCTTTTTTTCTCCATTTAACTCATAAACAAATTCATGAAACATAACTAACATATCTTTATCAGAAGGGTCTAATGTCCATTTGCTAACTAATATATTCTCTAATAATTGAGCTGGAGATACATTTTTTAAACCCATTACTTTTGAAGCATCGAAAAATCCCAACCATTCAAATTTGTGATAAATATCTTCATCGTATCCAATCGCTTTTTTGAATTTTTCTTCAATTGAAATATTCTCTTTAAAAGGCAAAAATGAATTGATAAAAGTTCTAGGAGATAATTCTTCCGAATGAGCCATTTTATATGAATCATCTGTTAATCCAAGTTGAACAAATGCATCCCAAGCTTTACAATAATTTGGTCTTCTTAATGTTCCTCTAAAGATAGTCGGAATATTCTCCAAACCATAAATACCTCTATATGAAAGAGAATCTCTATTTGCATAACCTTCGAATTCACCATAACCAGGTATAGCCATTAGATCAATTCGACTGAATAATTTTGAGTAAGGGATGTACTTATATTGATTTTCTTCTATAAAACATGCCGCTGAACCTTGACCTGCAAGTACAACATTTCGTGGATTCCAAGTAAATTTATAATTCCAGGGATTATTATCTGATTCAGGCGCAATAAGTCCACCACAAAAAGATTTAAAGCTATGAACTTTTCCTCCTATTGCGGAGATGTGATCGATAATTTTCATAGCGCTCATGTGATCAATTCCTGGATCAACTCCTATTTCATTCATGATAACAATGCCTGCTTTTTTAGCGGCTTCATCCAAAGCACGCATTTCAGGAGAAATATAAGAAGGTGTAATTAAATTTGTCTTTAAATCAATGCAATCTTTAGCAACATCCACATGAAAACGAGCGGGCAACATACTAATAACTAATGATGCCTGTTCAATTTCCGGTCTTCTTTCTACAGATTCCAAGGCATTAAATGACAATGCAATACCGTTTGGATGACCGTTTATTTTTCTCTCAGCTAATTTTATATCTTGATCAACAACCCGAACTTTCCAGTTATAAATCGTTGAATTTTCTAACAAGTAACGTATAAGTGAAGAAGATGACATACCTGCACCAATAACCAAAATAGTTTTCATTTTATTGTTGTTTTACTAAAGCAAAAATAAACAATGTTTCTTTGCTTTTACATAATTTTTAACAAAAAATGATGTCTCGTATAATAGTTAACTGTCATTGTTTTATTTAACGATTTTTGAAATATACAACAATTGTTTTCTTTTCATCTAGTAAGCTAAATGTAAAATTTTAATCGAACTTAGTCCCAAAAACATGACAATAATCATAAACGTAACTAACTAAATATCTACTAATTATTTCTAATTTTGAAAAAAAACGAAGATACCTTTCATGAAGAAAAAATTTACAATATTTACGCTAAGTATAAGTCTAATTCCAACTATAATTCTTGCGCAAGAATCAATTACCGTAACAAGCGCTGAAGCAACAGGATTGGGAGGAAGTGCAAGTTATTCAGTTGGTCAATTAATGTACACAACAACAGTTGGCTCAAATGCTTCTATCAGCGAAGGTGTTCAACAACCGTATGAAATTTCTGAAGTATTGAGCTTAAAAGAAGCTGAGAAAATTACGTTTGAAATGACCGCTTTTCCTAATCCAACAACCGATTTATTAAAAATAAAAATTGAAAATTATGCCAATCAACAGATGAATATAAAACTATTAGACAATAAAGGAAAGATAATTCAAGAATTTGCTATCAATGAAATTGAAACACACATAGATTTTAAATCATTTCCTGCAGCCCTCTATACGCTTCAAATTATCCAAAATAATACGATTATAAAAATTGTTCAAATTTCAAAAATTTAAGAATGAGTCAGATGAAAAATTTACTTCAAACAGCAGTTATCCTAATTTTAGCGACCACTTTAAATGCACAAGTACCTCCAAAAATGAATTACCAAGTGGTTGTCCGAAATATTTCAAACCAATTAGTTACTAATCAATTAATTCATATTAAAATTGGAATAATCCCTAATTCACCTACGGATGCATCGATATATAATGAAGAACAAAGTGTATCAACAAATGCAAATGGTTTAGCCACTTTGATTATTGGAGATAGTAATAACTTATTTTCAACAATAGACTGGTCTTTAGGAACTTATTATCTAAATATACAAATAGATCCTACTGGAGGAACAAATTATACCATTTCAAACACAAGCCAATTTTTAAGTGTTCCTTATGCTTTATACGCTGCCACTTCTGGAAGTTCAATCCCAGGTCCACAGGGCATACAAGGCCCTCAAGGTGCGCAAGGAATACAAGGTATTCAAGGTGAAACAGGGACTCAAGGAGAACAAGGTATCCAAGGTATTCAAGGACCAGCAGGACCAAATGTGATGAATATTCAAACGGTATCTATTGATTTTACTCAAGTTATTAGCTCAACGGATAGAAACAATATGGTGTTATCGTCTGAGTACTTAACAATTCCAACAAATGGATATTATTTATTAGTTTATACTGGAAGAGGAATTAATGGAACAGAGGTAAGTGGATATAGTGGAGAACCTTATGATGGCACTGGAGAAACAGGATTAATAAATGTTACTCAAAATCCATATTTTATTAATAACGTATGGGTAGCTAGTTTTAATCCATATCATTGGGTTCATCCTACAGCAGGAAATGTATATACCAATACTCCAGCATCACAGTCTTTATCTACAATAACTTATTGTTATGCAGGAGATCAAATAAAAGTTGGAAATATAGTTTATCCTACAGGAACTCCTGCTCCAACAGGTTCGTGGACAGTAGCACCAATGCGTTTAGAAGCAATTAAATTAAGAGATTAAAAAGATAAATTGAATGCCAACAGCAAACAAATCTAATTTGTTTCTGTTTGGTATTTTTAAATTGTCAATTTATATCCAACTCCACGTATAGAATGGAAAAAAAGTGGGTTTTTAGGATCTTCTTCGAACATTTTTCTAAAATTCAATATAAAATTATCAATCGTACGAGAAGTTGGAAATTGATCTTTACCCCAAATTTTATCTAATATCTCATCGCGTGAAATCACTAAGCCAACTTTTTCAATAAATAACTTTAAAAGTTCAATTTCTTTTTTGGACAACAAATGAACTTCATTCATTTCACAATTTACAACTTCAAAAGTAGAAAAATGAATGATTTTATGACCTATTTGATAAGTTTCATTCATAACTTCTTTTTGCGTTAAAATATGAACTCTTAATAAGAGTTCTTCTAAATCAAATGGTTTTGATAAATAATCATTAGCTCCTAATTTTAAACCTGCAATTTTATCAGGAGTTGTTCCTTTAGCAGATAAAAATAAAATCGGCACCTTAGATATTTCTCTAATTTTTTTACAAATATCCAAACCGCTAAAGTGTGGAAGCATCACATCCAATACTACTAAATCAGACAGGATAATTTGAGAAATATGTTCCATTGCATCTCTACCATCATCAAATAACTCAACGACAAAACCATCCATTTCAAGATTCAAACGAATCATCTCTGAAATACTTTTTTCGTCTTCGATAACAGTAATTGTTTGCATAAGCTGAAACTTATTTTAAAATTAAAATCGCTTTTTGAATCTCTTTATCTTTCGGATAAGAAACCTCAAAAGAACCTACTTCAATCCATAATTGACGAGCAATTTCTTGTTTGAGTACTTTTGTAATTAACGCTTTACTATGAGAAAATTCATTTTTATTTTCTCGCACTTTAAAATATTTAGAAGCATATTTTGTAAACTCAGTAAGCATTGATTCGGATATATTAAAAGTTTTATTAAAACTTTCAGCTGAATTCCATTTGAAACGTTTATCGGAAACAAAATCAAACGCAAAACCTTGAAATGCACCCGAATACATTAATTCAGAATAATAAATACTTGTTCCTGATGAATCGTAAGGGATAAAAATGTCTGGCATAATACCTCCACCGCCGTAAACAATTTTACCTTTAGGCGTTTTAAATTTCAAAGAATCAACAAAAACAGTTGTATCAATATGGTACAATTCTCCGCTACTCATACGGTCGTATTGATCTTGATAATATTCTTCAACACTTCCTTCGTAAGGTTTTTGAATGCATCTTCCTGTCGGAGTATAATAACGAGCAATTGTCAAACGTAAATCACTTCCATCTCTTAAACGAATATCTTCTTGAACCAAACCCTTACCAAAAGAACGGCGACCGATAATCGTTCCGCGATCATTATCTTGCAAAGCACCTGCTAAAATTTCACTCGCTGATGCTGAATTTTCGTTCATCAGAACACACACAGCCGTTCCTTCCAGACTTCCACCACTAGCAGAACGATAAACTCTTTCCCCTTGGTGAATTCCTTTTGTTTTTACAATTACGAGATTTCCTTTCAAACATTCATCTACAATTTGAGTTGCCGTTTGCAATACACCTCCCCCATTATTTCTCAAATCGATAATCAATTTTTTCATGCCTTTTGCTTTCAAGTTTGTAATCGCATACATAAATTCCTGATAAGTAGAAACAGAAAATTGCTCAATTTTTAAATAACCAATAGCTGATGAAACCATTTTAGCACAAATAACAGATTCAATCGGAATAATACCTCGCGAAATAGTTTTGTTTAATTTTACTTTCCCCCTTAAAACTTGCACACGTACAGAAGTCCCTGGATCTCCTTTTAACATGGACATAATTTTGTCGTTGTTCATTTTTTTTCCAGCAACCGTTTTAGACTCAATTTGAATCACTTTATCTCCTGCTTTAAGACCTACAGAAGCAGAAGGGGAATAAGGAATAACATTCGTAATACAAATCGTATCACGAATAACAAAAAAGCGCACACCAATTCCTCCAAATTTCCCCTCAATAGATTCATTCACTGCTTTTAGATCTTTAGCAGGAATGTAATTACTATGTGGGTCTAATTGGTGCAACATATCTCCAATTGTTTTTTCGAATAATTCTTCTCCATTGACTTTATCAACATATTTAGCATCTAAAACATCGATTATATCTTGTAATTTCTGAGTTTTTTCTTTCCCCTTGGTAAAACCAAAAGGAGAATTATTTCCCGACAATAAATTACCAAGCCATAAACCAATTGCTAAAAAAGAAGCTAATGAAATAGGGATTAAAAAATTAAATTTTTTATTGTTCATCTGTAATATTTTCTAAATGAATGGTTTCAATTCCAGCACTGATTAAAAAATCAATGCCTGCAGTATCTTTGTATTTATCCATAAAAACCACTTTCGTAATTCCAGCTTGCAAAATCAATTTACTACAATCTTTACAAGGAGAAAGTGTCAAATATAAAGTTGCATCCTTACAATTATTGGTTGATTTAGCGACTTTTAAAATTGCATTTGCTTCTGCATGTAGCACGTACCAATGCGTTTCACCTATATCATTTTCACAACAATTATCAAAACCAGCAGGAGCGCCATTGTAACCATCCGAGATAATCATTCCATCTTTAACGATAATCGCGCCAACTTGCTTTCTTGCACAATGAGATAATTCAGCCCATGTTTTAGCCATCCGAAGATAAGCTTTATCGTAACGTAATTGTTTCTCTAAATTAATATTTTCCATGTTGTGAGCAAAGGTAAAAAATATAAGTCGCTTTTAGCAAATGCTTTTTGGGATTGAATTAATCTTTGTTAAATTATTCAAACATTACTTTTAAATTAGAAGTAAAAAGTTTCACTGCAATGGCTAATAAAATAATTCCAAACACTTTTTTCATAATTGCAATTCCCGTTTCACCTAACCAATGTTCAATTTTACTAGTTGATTTCAAGACAATATACACAATACCAACATTAATAAAAATCGCGATTAAAATATTAATATCCGCAAATTCAGCCCGAAGCGAAACCAATGAAGTCATAGTTCCTGCTCCAGCAATTATGGGAAAAGCTAAAGGAACAACACTTGCTGTTTTTCCAGAAACAGAATCTCTGAAAAGATGGACTCCTAAAATCATTTCAAGAGCCATAGCAAATAATATTAGTGCACCTGCTACAGCAAAAGATTGAACCGTAACGCCAAATAATTGAAGAATACTTTCTCCTAAAATAAAAAAACCAATCATAATTCCAAGGGAGACTAAGCTTGCTCTTAATTCACTAATTTTACCTGAAGTTTCTTTTAATTTAATAATTAATGGAATCGAACCAACAATATCAATTACGGCAAATAACACCATGGATGCTTTAAACAATTCACTTGAATTAAAAGCATTAAAAAATTCAATCATAATAATATAGAATTAATTACGTTTTCAATTACTATCGGAAAATAATTTTGTTCCAAGGTATGAATTTTTTCTTGAATAACTTCGACAGAATCAGACGATTCAAGTTTGCAAAAGAATTGTGCAATATAGCGTCCTTCATCAAAATTATCATTGACAAAATGAATAGTTATACCCGTTTGCGATTCACAAGCAGTTTTTACCGCAAGATGCACATTCATGCCATACATCCCTTTTCCACCAAACTTTGGCAATAACGAAGGGTGGATATTAATAATTTTTTCATCAAAATAACGAATAAAATCCCCAGGAATTTTGCGTAAATAACCAGCCAGAACAACAAAATCAACGGTTAAGTTTTTACAAAAATCAATTAAAATCTGCCCATTATTTACCTCATCATTTGAAAAAATTTGAACAGGAATCAAATTTTGCTGACACCAACCAACAATTGGAGCATCTTCTTTATTCGAAATTACAGTTACAACTTGTACAGCGTTGTTATTTTCGAAATGCGCAATAATATTTTTTGCATTTGAACCAGTTCCAGAAGCAAAAATTGCCAAATTGATTTTCTTCATGGTACAAATTTAGAAAGTATCATCGTTAAAACCTGAAAAGTTTTCGATGAATTACTTAAAAAAACATGAAAATAGACTCAAAATTGAAAAAGTATTAAAAATGTTTGAAAAAAAAATAAATCTAAAAAAATCATTTAAACCCTTTAAACATATACTTTTCACCCTATATTTTAAGAAATGAATAGTGCATGACTAGAATAATATGAGTAAATAATTTTGTTTTTTGCCACAATGTTTTTTTCTTTGCAAACTGTAATTATTAAAAAAATTAGAAATGTCTGAAATCAAAGCAAAAGTAATATCTATTATTGTAGATAAATTAGGTGTTGAAGAAAGCGAAGTAAACAACGAAGCAAGCTTCACAAATGATCTAGGTGCTGATTCTCTTGATACAGTTGAATTGATTATGGAATTTGAAAAAGAATTCAATATTGCAATTCCTGATGATCAAGCTGAGAAAATCCAAACTGTTGGAGACGCTGTTTCTTACATTGAAGAGCACTCAAACTAATAAAATTTAGAATCTTATTGTTGAACAAAGTTATTCTGCATGGAATTAAAAAGAGTTGTTGTAACGGGGTTAGGTGCGCTTACACCTATAGGTAATACACTTACTGAATATTGGGAAGCGTTAATTCAAGGTAAAAGTGGTGCTGCTACGGTAAAACAATACGATGCATCTTTGTTCAAAACACATTTTGCTTGTGAAGTGAAAGACTTCAATGTTGAAGATTTCATCGATCGTAAAGAAGCAAGAAAATTAGACCAATTTTCACAGTACGCTATGGTTTCTGCTACAGAGGCCATGGCGGATTCTGGTTTAATGGATTCAAATCCAAATGTTGATCGCATAGGAGTAATTTGGGGTTCAGGAATTGGAGGTTTAAAAACATTCCAAGACGAAGCACAAAATTTCTTTGCAGGAGATGGAACACCACGTTTCAATCCATTTTTTATTCCTAAAATGATTGCTGACATTGCAGCAGGTCATATTTCTATCAAATACGGATTAAGAGGACCTAATTATGTTACTGTTTCCGCTTGTGCTTCTTCTACAAACGCAATTATTGATGCATTCAATACCATTCGTTTAGGAAAAGCAGACGCTATCGTTACAGGAGGTTCAGAAGCTGCAGTTAATGAAATGGGAATGGGTGGTTTCAATGCTTTGAAAGCATTATCTACTCGAAATGATTCCCCAGAAACTGCTTCTCGTCCATTTGATTTAGACCGTGACGGTTTTGTTTTAGGGGAAGGTAGCGGTGCTTTAATTCTAGAAGAATATGAGCACGCCATCAAAAGAGGAGCTAAAATCTATGCAGAAGTTGTAGGTGGCGGTATGTCTGGAGATGCTTACCACATGACTGCGCCACATCCAGATGGAATCGGAGCACGAAACACTATGCTTGTTGCATTAGAAGATGCAGAAATAGATCCAACAAAAATTGATTATATTAATGTTCATGGTACATCTACTCCACTTGGAGACATTGCTGAAGTTAAAGCAATTAAAGATGTATTTGGTGAACATGCCTATAATTTGAACATAAGTTCAACCAAATCAATGACAGGTCACTTGTTAGGTGCTGCTGGAGCAATTGAGGCTATCGCTTGTATTATGGCGGTTCAGCATGATATTATTCCTCCAACTATCAACCATTTTACAGATGATCCTGAAATTGATAATAAATTGAATTTTACTTTCAACAAAGCTCAAAAACGAGAAGTAAATTATGCTATTTCGAATACGTTTGGTTTTGGTGGACATAATACAAGTGTAATTGTTAAGAAATTTAAAAAATAATTGCTATCCCGATTCTACTTTTTAACGAGTAAAAAATCAAAGGAGGATCTGAATTTAATTCGATTCATTCTTAAACGGTTCGGATACCGTCCTAGAAAGGTACATTATTTTTTTGAAGCAGTTACACACAAATCATTAAGTAATAACAATGCTGAAACTTCGAATGAACGTTTAGAGTTTCTAGGTGATGCCATCTTAGATGCTGTCATTGCAGAGTTTTTATATGCCCGTTTTCCAAATGAAGATGAAGGTTATTTAACCAAAATAAAAGCCAAATTAGTCAGTCGAAAAACACTTTCTATTATTGCCGAAGAAATGGAATTACGCGAAGTAATCCGTTATCAAAAAGGAAGATCCATTAATTTAAACACCTTAGAAGGAAACGCTTTTGAAGCAATTATGGGTGCCATATATTTGGATGGCGGATTTGAAGCAGTAAAATCATCTATCAATCACCATGTATTCCGAAAATATGTTGATTTAAATCGCCTTTTGGAAGAAGAAATTGATTTCAAATCCAAATTATTTATTTGGAGTCAAAAGAAACAATTGAAACTCGAATTTGAAGTTATTTCAGAAGAAAATCTAGGTGGAACTTGGGAATATCTGGTGCAAGCTAAGGTAAATGGCGCTAGCTATGGTCAAGGAAAAGGAACTTCGAAAAAAATGGCCGAACAAGCAGCTTCCAAAGAAACCTTAGAATTAATGGGGGAGATTTAAGAGAATTTAGACAGAATATTTAATATTTTGCTTAATGTTTCATCCCTAAGCTTTGATTTTGCTTCATTTGATGAATATTTATTATTAGGACTTGGCGCTACATTAATCTCTGTTACAACAGATGATATCAAAGATTCAAATGTCTTAATAGAAAAAACTATTTCTGAGAAAGTAACTGTATGGATTTCAACGCCAAGTTTAGTATATTTATACCTTACAGAACCACGTTTCAATTCAGAATATTTGCCCGACATTCATACATTTGTATTTGCAGGTGAGGCTTTACCTTTAAGAACCTTTCAACAACTTAGAGTCCGATTTCCTAAAGCCAAAATTTGGAATGCATTTGGCCCATCAGAGGCAACAAATTTAACTACATCTATTGAGCTCACGGACGAAATAATTGAAAAATACAACGCAATTCCCATTGGTTTTCCGAAACCAAATTCGGAAGTTTTTATTCATGAACCTGATGAAGAAGGTCTGGGAGAAATATGTATTGTTGGAAATCACTTATCTCCAGGATATTTAAATAATGAAATTTTAAATAGAGAGAAATTTGCCCTATTAAATGGTAAACGAACCTATTTTAGTGGTGATCAAGGTTATTCTCAAAATAATCTCTTGTTTTATGCTGGTAGAAATGACGATATGGTAAAACTTCATGGATACCGAATAGAATTAGATGATATTTCTTCGGTTTTACAAGATTTTACAGAAATAAACAATGCAACAACAATTGGGTTAAAGAACAAAGGGGAAACAAAAAAAATAATTTCATTTTATACTGCTGAAATCAATTTAGAAAAACAAATAATAATTAACTTTTTACGTGAGAAACTACCCGAATATATGATTCCATCTGATATTATTTTCTTGAAAGAAATACCTTTAAATACAAGTGGTAAGGTTGATAAAAAAAGATTGCAAGAAATTTATACCAAAAAAGAATATGAATTGAACCTCTAACATTCTCAAATTGCCCCCTTAGCTTTCAATTCCAAGTATTTGTTAATCGAATTAATCGAAAGTTCTTGTGGGCTTGTTAAAACCGTATAAATACCATTTTGACGCATTTCTTGAGCAATTCTTCCTTTAACTGAAATCATTTTTTCAGCAACTACTGTTTGGTATATTTCTCGAGTCGTGTTTGCTGATTCAAATGCCATTTCTTCCAATTCATTGTTCTTAAAGAAAACAACGACCAAAACGTGTTTTTGATTAATTTTCCTCAAAATTGGTAACGCTCTTCGCATTGCAAATTCTGTTTCAAAATTGGTATAAAGAACCAATAATGAGCGCGTTTTGACTGTTTTCCGAATCGATTCAAAAAGAAGCTCAAAATTTGCTTCTAAAAAATGTGTCTTTTGATTATATAATATTTCATTAATTCTTCGGAGTTGTCCATTTACTTTTTCAGCGGGTAATTGTGTTCCTATTTTATCTGAAAATGTAATTAAACCTGTCTTATCCCCTTTTTTTAATGTGATATTCGAAAAAACCAATGTCGAATTGATGGCATAATCTAACATGGATAAACCATCAAATTCCATCTGCATTGTTCTACTTTTATCTATGATACAATAAATATGTTGCGATTTTTCTTCTTGGTATTGATTAACCATCAACTCACGTCCTCTACTTGTTGCTTTCCAATTGACCGTTTTCAACTCATCGCCTTGAATGTAATTTCGAATTTGCTCAAATTCACTATTATTCCCTAAGCGACGTATTTTTTTAATCCCCGAGGCTGTTTTTTGTTGTTGAAATACCATTAATTCATATTTCTTCATTTGTAAAACAGAAGGATAAACTTTCACTGTTTGCTTTGCTTCAATTTCAATTTTACGACTAACAAGCCTAAACACCGAAGAAATAAATACGATGCAATTCTCAAAGAAAAACATTCCTCTTCGATTTGGCTTAAAATTATAATAAAAAGATTGCGACTCACCTGCATTTAACCCTGCAACATAAATACGGCTTCGCTCTTGTAAATCAATTGGAAAACCTTCTAATATTTTCATCGAAAGAGGTTGATTCACTAAATTGGTAACACGCAATTCAACCTCATTTGCATCACCTAAATTCAAACGATCTAAAACATGTCGCTCCAAATGAAGCGGTTTTTTATGCATGAAAATTAATAAAATATCTAAAATTGTAATCCCAAATAAACCCAACAAAACTACTTTACTCCAAAAAAACAATATAGGAAGAACAAATGATATCGTAAACAATATCACAATTCCACCTAATAGAATAAAAAACACATTGGTAAGATATATAGACTTCAATTTCATTTTCTAATTTATCATTTATTTCAAAATGCTGATTGCAGCTTTGCATAATCGTTAATACTGCCAAAGGACAATCGAAGGCAACATTAATATCGATTGAGTCAACCTGTCTTTTATCGGGGTACTTCTACCGTTTGAACGATTTCTAAAATCACATCTTCGGGTGTTAATCCTTCCATTTCTGCTTCAGGTGTTAATACTAAACGGTGATTCAAAACATGCGGTGCAACAAATTGTATATCTTCCGGTGTGACAAAATCACGCCCACGAATTCCAGCAATTGCCTTCGAAGCTTTTAATATCGATAAAGAGGCACGTGGCGATCCTCCTAAATGTATTTTTCCATGACTTCTGGTCTTATGCGTGATATTTGCGATGTAATTCACTAAATTATCTTCTATTACAATTTGCTCAATAACATTCTGAATTTTATGTATTTCCGCAGCTGTAAACACGGGTTTAACAGCATCTAAATTAGCCGATTTGATATTATTTTTATAGCGGTGTAATATTTCTATTTCTTGCTCCAATTCTGGATAATTCAATTTTACTTTAAATAAAAAGCGATCTAATTGTGCTTCAGGTAAATTATAAGTTCCTTCTTGCTCAATCGGATTCATCGTTGCAATTACCAAAAACGGAAAATTCATTTCATAACGATTTCCATCATAAGTGATTTGACGTTCTTCCATTACTTCAAACAAAGCTGCTTGTGTTTTTGCAGGCGCACGATTAATTTCATCAATCAAAACGATGTTAGAAAAAATAGGTCCTTTTTTAAACGAAAATGATGAATCTTTCATACTAAAAATAGAAGTTCCAATTACATCCGAAGGCATTAAATCAGGCGTAAATTGAATTCTTGAAAATTCTATATGCAATGATTTTGCAAGAACTTTTGAAGATAATGTTTTAGCAACACCTGGCGCTCCTTCTAACAGAATATGTCCATTTGAAAAAATACCTGCCATCAACAATTCAACCATCTCATGTTGACCAATAACATATTTTCCTAATTCTTGTCGAACGCTATCTACTTTTTCTGCCACCCACTTCAAATCTTCATTTTGTCTTTCAAATGCAAAATGATTTTCAGAAACTGTTTGTTCTTCCGTATTTTGAATGGCTTCTTTTTCCAAATTTACCAATTCATCGGTTGCCAAATTTTCTTTATTTTCGTTTAGATTTTCATCACTCATATTCTTCTTATTTATGAAAGTTTGACATTCTACTTGCGAAATGATACCTATCAAATCGACTCATTTCCCAGTAATTAATTTGTATCTTTTGTTGATTCACAAATTCAAAAGTAATTGACGAATTTGTTGAAATTATATTAATAATAGCATCTAAATTATAAACTTCTTTACGTTTAAAAATAGAGTAAAAAATAAGCTGTTGATTTTTAATTGCTACGATTGGTTTTTTCAATTGTAAAATAGCTATTGTAATAAAAAAGATCCCTAAAGGCCAAAACAAGATGCCTAAACCATTTGCTTGAACTAAGAAATAAAACCCAACTATAAAAATAAGAATACCCGTTAATAATAGAACGGAGGGCATCCATAAAATTCGTTTATATATTTGATCTTTTTGTTCAATTCTATTTAAAATGAAATTTGAAATAATACCTGTTTGCAGGTAAAAATCCCGCTGTATTTTTGAAACTTTTGCAATATATTGTTCATTTACATCAAAAGAATCTTTCGTTTCGATTAATTGTAAGATTGCTTTTAATTCATCAATAGGAACATTGCTTTTTTCAGATAATAGGATAATTTCTTTATCTTCATTTCGCTTTGTTAAATCAATGTAAAAATGTTTAAGGATTGCGTGATAGAAATTTTTTCGTTGTACTTTCAATAGCCCATAAGGACTGTGATTTTGAAAATAAATAGATGTTATTGTTTCTGCATAAGCTGTCGTAACATTTCTATTTTTAGGTAGAATGGGGATAACTGGATTGTATCGTTTTGACCTGAAAACAAGGAAAAGTATAAAACCAAAAAGCGTCAATAATAATGCCCAACGTAAAGCTTGATTTTTAAATAATAATTGCAATAAGCTATCATCTCGTTTATTGTTTTTTCCATTTCCATTGAGTGTACTGTCAGCAGAATTTGTATTGTTGGAATAAACAATTTCTTTTTTCCGTCCAATCTCTAGCCAATATACATTTTTTTGTACCGAAAACTCATTAATAGTGAAAGCTGCGTACTCGAATCCATCATTTCTTAACACTTGATAATTCATGTAAAATTGTGGGTTAGCATGTAAAAAAATATGGCCTTTACCTCGATTGATGCGAATAAAATTAGGCATTTCCATAAATGAAGAAAGTGTATCAAAAAGCGTATCCTTAATTGCTAATGGATCAAATCCTTCCCATTTCATCGCTAAAGTGTCTTTTTGATACACTTGAAACATTGTCATTTGATCCTTTTCTGTATAAACAATTACACTGTCAGCATAATCGTAATCAAAACCCACATAATTAAATAAACGATTGTATATATTAGAAGTTAAATCATAAAAACTAAGCATTAAATCTGCTCCTTCATTCACTTCGCTTAAAAGTGTATCTATTTCACTATCTAATAATTCAAGATTATTTCCAATGAAAATATAAGTTGCTTTTTCATTCTTTTTCAATAATGAATCATGGTCTTTCCACTTGTAAATTGAATGAACCCGATGGTTGTCATCAACATGCGTTTTTAATAGCGAATTAAAAACATACAAACCGTAAGGGTCTTTATCTTGTGTCAGATATTTTCGATTCCAATTTTCAGAATGAAAAACAGTTTTATTTACTTCTGAATTATGACCTTCCAAAAACCACAATAGCAGAAAAATAAGCCCAATGAACCCTATAACCAATATTATTTTATTTTTACTACTCAGCATTTTCGGAAGTTAATTGGCAATAATGAATCAAAACAGGTTGAATCGTTTCAAATTCATTTTTATTTATTTCATAATCTCCATACCAAACTAAATCATAAATCCGAACACATTCTTCGAAGAACACGTGGTTTGGTCTGCATTTCATTTCTAAAATATAGTGGTAATTCGTTTTTTCTTTTTTCCATTTTATCCATCCTTTTTTGATTAAATCTTTCAGTATAAAATTGAAATAAATCCGAACACATTCTCTATAATTTTCTGATTCTAAGGAATTTTCTAATAATATTTCTAATTCTGTTTTTGTTTTTTGTTGTAACTCCCAATTTGACTCAAATACAGGGGCTTTTACTTCTTTGATCGCTGTTTTTTTATTTTTTATAATTTGATAAATTAAAAAAATAAGTAAACTAATTACGATTAAAATTCCTAATACCTGCCAAAACGAGCCTGAAAATGTAGCATTATTATCATTTCGGTCATAAGAATCCTCTGTTTCAGTTTCATCGATTTCTGAAGCTTTAACTTCAGGATCATACGATTCGGAACCATCTTCTGAATTGTAATCTCCTCCTTGTAAACGCCTATTTTTTTTAATCTCTTCAGGCTGATAATCTAATCCTTGGTAATCCGAATTTTCTTGACATTCTCTATGTATAGATGCAGGTTCATCGGTGTACCAATCACTAGGTTCATTGAATTTTGGATCTCTATCATAATGAATTTCTTTCTTTTCCTGTTGCCATATCTGCTCCATATTCTTTTCTTTCTCTTTCGAAAAAGAAATAAATGAGTGAATCAATAAATAGATATATACAATACTTTTACTCAAAATCTTCTTCCGTTTCAATAAATCGATTGCGTTTTCCAAATTTTTCAAACTGCTTTTTCAAACCTATAGCTTCCGATTTTTCAAGTTCTGAAAAATATCCAAAAGTCGCAGCTATTATTGTGAGTGGTAAAACGCATAATATAAAAATGATGTAAACAAATTGTCTTAAACCGTTACTGATAACCATATAATCTGCTGTATAAATTTTGGCTATTCGTTTCGTAAAATCAGCAAGTACATCTAACAAATCACTCATCACTAATGGCTCTTGAGTTTGTTCGTTATAAATACTAAAAACAAATCCAAAAGGCTGAGCTATTAATGCAATGAATCCAATAATCAAAATGAAAAGTAATAAGGTATTTCCAAAATGATTTTTACTAAAAGAAAAGCCTTTCTTAATTCTATTTTTTAAAGATGCATTGTCAAAAACAAGTGTTGGACTTAACAAGGCAAAAAAGGATATAAATAATATTGCTAGTATCATAACATACCATGGACTAACCAATAAAGCGATAAAAATCAACACACTACCCAACCAAATTGAAATGTATTTTTTTTTCGAAAATTGGAAAAAGGATTTCCATGAAAACGATTCGTTTTGTGTATAAAATGACCAATATATAGTTGTATTAACAAAAGCAAAAACGAAAGTCCATATAAATAATACGACCAAATCTTGCGTATTTTTATACCCATAACCAAATATTATTTTTAATTGACAAACCCAATCATACCAATATTCTGTTTTCATTTCTTGATAATGGTTGATATCTTGTAAATAAATTAAAAGCAATGAAATAGGTAAAATAAAAGCAAAAATCACTTTTCCTATTTTATAAAATTGTGTATTGTAAAAACGGAAAGTATCTGAAACAATTTCTCCTAAGGAACGAATTTTTTCTAAATTGAAAGAGGTGTTTTTAGGCTTTATTTCTGAATCTTCATGAGCTACTAAATGCGGATGTTTTCGTGCAACATATATTGGATAAATCACATACAATGAAAGAATGATTCCGAATGACAATAAGATTAATAACCATTTAGACCAGTCAGATAAATTTTGATAATTTGCAGTTACATAACTTTCCAAAAAACCCGCAATAATAATAAAAGGAACAATACTTAACATTATTTTCAATCCTCTTTTTGTAGAAAGTTGCAGCGATTGCATACGGGTATAACTTTGAGGAAATAACCAACCATGTCCCGCAGTAATTCCTGCTCCGCCTGCTAAAACAATACTAGATATTTCAAAAGCACCATGAATCCAAATTCCTAAAAAACTAGTAATTAAAAGCCCTTTCATGTAAAAGAAATTTTGAAAAGCACCTAACATTACACCATTGTAAAACAACATGATATGTGTTCCAATTGTAAAAAAGAATCCTACAAAAAAAGTTAAAAAAGAAACTTTTAAATTATTGGTAGTAATCCGAATAAACATTTGAAGCTGATCCGTATCTTCATATATTTTCAAAGGATTTCCTGCTTTGATATTTGCATTGGTTTGTTTTATATATTCATCTCCAAGAATAATATTTTCAAAATTGGGAATCATTTGAGATGAAATAACACCAATTGCTGCATATATTAAAAAACAAATGAAAGCAAAGTTCAGATTTTTTCGAGACCTATAAATTTCTAAAGGCAATGAAGTTTTCCAAACATTAATAAGCTTTCTAAATGTATCTCCTTTTTGCTTGTGAACGCCTGAAAAAACTTTTTGAGCCAGTTGATTTAAATATACCCGAACTGTTCTTCGTTTGTAAAAAGTTTGTGCATAACTTAAATCATCCGTTAAATCCATATACAAATCACTCAACTCTTCTGGATTACTCACAGCAGCATCTTGCATTTTTTCAAAACGCTTCCATTTTTCTTTATTTTGCTCTATGAACGAGGTTTCTTTCATGTTTGGTTAAGGTAAAGTTAAAATATAATTCGAAATCTGAAAATAATGCTCCTCGAAAAAAATAAATCTAAAGATGAATTCGATTAAAATTTTGTACTTAGGTTTTAATCCATTTCAGGTTTTAGATGAAGTTTTCAACAAAAATCGCATTTTTTAAACTATTTAAGCGGTTCTTATTTCAATAAAATTATATTTGCTTCAAAGTAAAATAAGAATGATTCCAAGAATTCAATACACATCGATTAAAGAAAAAATATTTAGTAACCGTTTATTAATACTTTCTGGTCCCAGGGAAGTCGGTAAAAAAGAAATGGTTCGACAAATATTAAAGGACGCTAATCAGTCTTTTTTGGAGTTAAATGCCGCTAAAAAAAGTATTCAGAAACAATTTGATGAAGTAAATGAGAATTCACTGGCTGAAACTTTTGGAAACCATCGTTTTGTTATCCTTCAAGAAGCACAATATATTGATAAATTACAACAAATTATAGAAGAATTATTAAGCGGAAATTGGAACTTAACTTTGATTCTAACATGTTCCTATGAACCTGTTTTAGATGAATTATTGAAAGAAGTACTTCAATTACAAGGTTTAGAAATTTCGATTATGCCACCAACTTTTTATGAATTAGCACAACACAATGGTTTACCTGTGGAGGAAGGATTATTGGAGCAACGTTTAATTTATGGGAATTACCCTGCTGTTGTGTCAGACCTGGAGTTTGCTGAATTAAAATTACGAGAATTAATAGACCAAGTGATTTTTACAAATTTAGGAGTCACGGATCGTATTAATAAAGGAGAAAAATTAATGCGGATGTTACAAGTATTAGCATTTGAAGTAGGCGATGCTATTTCGTATAATGAGGTAGGAGAGCGTTGCGGTTTAGACAACGAAACTGTTGAACGATATATTGATTTATTAGAAAAATCTTTTGTTTTAATTAAATTACCAACCTATTTCAACAATCACCGATATGAATTGAAAAAAAGCCATGCTGTTTATTTTGTTGATAATGGAATCCGCAATGTTTTGATTAATAATTTCAATCCGATGTTTATGAGAAATGATTGGGATCAATTATGGAAAAATTGGATTATTTCAGAAAAAATAAAATGGAATAGATTGAACAACAAAGATGTAAAAACTTTTTTCTGGAAAACACATACCAAACAAATCATGGATTACATTGAAGTTTTTGAAGGAAAAGTAAGCGCCTATAAAACATCTTGGGAAAAACGTAAAAAGTTAAAAATTCCTGTAAGTTTTATTGAAGCTTATCCTTTTGCCACAACACATGGTTTAAATCGATCTACTTATTGGGGATTTTTAACTAAAAAATAACCCGTTATAGTTATGAAATTCTATGTACTGATTACCTTTATATTTATATTTATTTCTTCGCTGTTTTCTCAAAAAGAAATCAACTTAGAAATTGAAAAACAAATACATTCCTTCCTGTCAATTCAGCCAAAAGACACTAATTACTCAGACTTAGAAATAATTGGAGAAGCAATTGGAGAAGCTGAAATTGTATTTTTAGGAGAGCAAAGTCATGGCGATGGAACTGTTTTTGAAGCAAAAACACGCCTTGTGAAATATTTGCACGAAAAAAAAGGATTTAATGTCTTAATAATGGAAAGTGATTTTTGGAGCATCCATGAAATTTGGAATCACGATTCATTATTTTCTATGGATTTAATTCGAGCAAATACTTCAAATGTTTGGTCCAAATGCCATCAAACAGACGAATTATTTGCGTATATCGGACAAGAATTCATGGGTGGAAATCGGTTAAATTATGCGGGGATGGACTGCAATCATTTTTCAAAATTCACGAAAGATAATTACTCAAATAACATTAAATATTTTATTGAAAATCAATCATTTTATCCTAAGAATATAAAGGATTGGTTAAGGTTTGAATTAATTGTCAACAGCCTAATAAATGAAGCTAAATTTGACATCCACACTTTGAGAGATACAACTTCAAAAGCAGATCAACTTTTTTTTGATAAACAATTGGAAATTTTAATCGCGACGATTACAGATAAAGTTTGGATACATGAATTAAATAATTTAAAAAATTTAGCTCATTTTCGATGGACAGGAAATTTATCCATTCGAGATGAAGGAATGGCGGAGAATATTAAATGGCTTTTTGAAGAAAAATACAAAGGTCAAAAATTAATTATCTGGGCTCACAATTTACATATTGCAAAAGAATTGACTTTCGATGAAGGGCAAATTTCAACGGGATCTATCCTTTCAAAATATTTACCTAACAACACTTATCACATTGGATTTATCAGCGGTCAGGGTAAAATAGGAACATATAATTCAAAAATTATATCCTTCAAAAAACCTCATAAAAATTGCATCGAGAACCAATTTTACAGCTCTAAAATTGACTTTGGTTTCATTAATCTTAATAATATTAAACCAGCAATCTTTTTTTTAGCATGTGGAATATTTCATTCAAATCCTCAACAAAGATGCTGGCAAAACGTGTATGATGCTTTTATTTATATCGAGACGATGAATGCTTGCAACAAATTAGAATAAAGACTATTGAAAAAGGGCCGTTTTTATAGGCCCTGTAATAACCGGTTTACATGTTGCAAAATTAATAGATACTTCATGTGAAAACCCACCTCTATTTAAAGGAGAAGTTCCATAATCAGCAGAATATTGAATAAAAAGCTGTTGATTAATTTTGATATAACAAAAAGCCATCAAAGCATCAGTATATCTATATCCACCACCAAATCCAAAAACATTTTCATAATCAAAAACGGCATTTACATCCACGGATAAAGGACCATTTTTAGGTATTCTGATAATCATACCTGTTAATAATGAAAAACCGCCTGTCATTTTAAATCGAAGACCTCCATTAATAAATGTTTGCAATCTAAAACGGGAATCAATTCCAATGTTTTTCCATTTAGAATGCATTAAATTTTGAAGAGAAATACCCGCATAATAATTTTCTCCATTCCACCATGCTCCAACAGATGCATCGGGTAAAACAAAAGAAGCTTCTGTAAAAATCGCAGGATCTGGATCTATTGTTTTGGAAATACTTGGATCGTAGCCAAAATGTAAATATCCAGCATACAATCCTAATGAAAGTCTGTTGTATTTTGAAAAATTAAAATGCCCGGCATAGGCAAAATTCACTTTATTTGTTGTAAACTGACCGATTCTATCATACTCAACTTTTACTCCACAACCATGTCTCCCACTTAAATATTCAGTTCTTTTTGCTTGTAATGGAACACTTAAAGTAAAAAACCCACTTTTAGGTGCATTTGTAATACCAACCCATTGCGTTCTATATAAAGTTTGAATATCTACACAAGGTTTTATACCTGCATGTGCGGGATTAAATTGAAATTGATGTGTTGCCCATTGTGTAAACTGAGGCAGTTGTTGTCCATATACGTTCTCGAACACACTTCCAATAAATATGAAAGAAATAAAAAATATGTTATAACATTTTTTCATTTAATAACCGTAATACTTCCATTAAAAACTTGATGATCTACATCATTCAACTCTAAATGATAATAATAAACACCTTCAGCAAAATCACCACTACGATCTTTACCATCCCAAGCTTTTTCGTAATCATATCCAATTGTTTCAAATACTTTCTGACCCCATCGATCAAATATTTGAAGCTTGTTATCTTTATATTTTTCAATGTAAAGTATTTCAAACGTTTCATTTTTACCATCTCCATTTGGAGAAAAAGTAGAAGGAATTATTAAGTTTTCATTGACATATACTGTCATCTCATCATAAGCTGTACACCCATTTTCTTTAACTGTTAAAATATAACTCATCGTTGTTGGTGTTTCACAAAAAGGAGTAAGTGCTGAAGTATCTGAAAGATAAAGATTTGGAGTCCAATAATGAATTGCGCCTGTCAAGGTTCCTTCCAAATTTTTCACTTTAGTAGGATCTTTATAAATATCCGGACCAGCATCAGCAATTAACGATGTAACTTGAATTGGAATAGACGTTTTAGAAATCGTATCAACACAAATTTGATAACAAGTTGTTTGAACACTTACAATATCTCCATCATTTAATGAGGCCGTTTGATAAAAAGCCTCTGCTGTTGAAGCAACAAATTGACCATTTAAAAACCATTTAAAATTTGTACTATCCGGACAATTAGCAATGACTACATTAAAGGTAACAATATCATTTTTACAAATAGCATTGGAAGAAGGTTGTATTGAAATAAATGGTGAAGTACGACTAACTGCTCCACCTGTTAAATAAGCATCAAAAGTACATTCAGCAGCAATAGAGATTCCTGTACCAGTTTGATCTCCACCAACAACAATATAGTAAGTAGAATTAGGATTTACAGCAGGAATTGTCAATGAAAAATTTCCCGATGCATTTGAAACACAATTTCCTAATTGGATATAAGTAGAAGCATCACAAGGAGTCGTCGCTTGAATTAATGTTGCTTGTAATTGTTGACTTTGACCAACCGCACTTTCAAAGACTAAATTTGAAAAATTAACTTGTACTGTACCACCAACTGAATTTGTTGTAAACTTTAACCAAATGGTATTATTTGGTGTGAAACAGAAATTAAAATCATCTTCACAATTATTACATAAAGTTGCGTTGGCATCCACATTTGTAAAAGTCATCCATCTATCGGGACAAATATCAACGGCATTGTTACAATTATTGTAAATAGGCTGAGCAAAACAACTCCAAGTTGTTGTCAAAATAAGTATTAACAAAAAAATAACTTTTTTCAGCATAAAACAAACAAGTCCTTTATTTTTCGATGAAAATAAGAAATTTTGAGAATTGAAACACTACTTTTTTAAAAGTTTTTTCATTTTTAAGGGCTCCTCTAAGTAATTTTTCTCAATTTTGGCATAATAATAGTCTAGGCTATTTTGAAAAATACATTCGTTATGAAAAAAATATTACTATTTGCAGTCAACCTTCTTTTATTTTCGACAATTTCATTTGCACAATTAAAACTAGATTATGATAATGATTCTAAATGGTTTTGGGGATTTAATTATGGAGCAACGTGGAATACCTCTGATGTCAATTATAAGTTAAATCATGGATGGGGCTTGACATTAGGAAAATCATTTAATTACAATTATGGTAAAGTTTTTTCTTTTGATATTCGTGCTAGATATTTACATGGTACTTGGTATGGACAAAACACAGATACTTCGGGATTTTCTTCCAATTATACGGGGATATATAATCAAACCAACTTAAATTATAAAGATTCTTTAGGTTTTGCTATCCATAATTTTAGAGCAGATGTGAATCGTTTGGCTTTAGAGTTGGTTTTACATGCAAATAGAATTAGAGAAAATACAGGTTGGGATCCTTACGTATTTGGTGGTGTTGGGCTAACATGGTACAATTCATATACGAATATCAAAAATGATAAATCCTTCGAATTAAATCCTATTTATCAATATGACTCTACTTCACATCATACTTCTACGTCATTAATTAATCTTCAAGATAAAACGTATGAAACGCCGCTTAGTTCTCAAAGACCTTCTTTTATGCCAAGTTTAGGATTTGGATTAGGTTATCAAATTGGAAAAAGAGTTTCTATAGGGTTTGAACATAAAACAACTTTTACACAAACCGATAATTTTGATGGTGTAATATTGGCCAGTAAATACAAACAAGATTTATATCATTATACCAGTGCTTATATACGTTTTCAATTAAAATCAGGTTCTTCTCGGGATAATAATACAACACAAAATTCAAATCCTGTGAATCCAACTTCAAATCCACAACCTCCAATTGTTGCGTTTACAAACCCAAATACAACGGGAACAACTGTGAATACACCCAATTTTAGTATTAAAGCAGATGTCAAATATGTTGATAATCGTGATCATGTGATTTTCAAACAAGAGAATGTAATCAATAATAATTTCACTTATGATGCTGTTACTGATCATTTTATTAGCAATGTTGTTCTTCAATTAGGGGCTAATACTTTTGAAATTACAGGAAATAACCAATATGGAACTGATGTAAAAACAACAATTGTAATATACAAACGTGAAGATGGTACTCCACCTGTTGTTACAATTACAAATCCAAATTTGAATCCAACGACAGTAAATAATCCAGGCTATAATTTTTCAGCAACCGTGTTAAATCTTACGCAACAAGCACAAATTTCATTAACACAAAATGGTCAAACTCAAACTTCCTTCACATTCAATCCTACAACTCATGTAGTGAACGCGGCTTTGGTTTTACAACCTGGTTCGAATAATATTGTAATTACTGGCACCAATGCTTTTGGGACAGATTCAAAATCTACAATTATAAATTATGAACGCCCTCAAACTGAATTACCTCCTGTTGTTACAATCACAAATCCTACCATTAATCCATATACCGTTTCTGAAGTATCCTATAATTTAGCTGCGACGGTATTGAATGTATCAACTAAAAATCAAATTACGGTTAAAGTAAATGGTCAGAACACAACAAATTTCACTTACAACCCTTCCAATCATTCTGTTGCTGTACCCTTAAATTTAATCATAGGCTCAAATACAATTGCTATAACAGGAACGAATACTGTTGGATCAGACAGTAAATCTACCGTCATTATTTATAGAAAAGCAGATGTTATTTTACCTCCTGTTGTCACTTTTATCACTCCCAATATAGACCCATATACTTCAAACACACCTATATACTTGGTATCTGCAAATGTAACCAATGTCAATGTTGCTGCTGGTATTCAAATTCTATTCAACGGAACAACTTTAAGTAATTTCGATTTTAATCCTTCAACGCATCTTGTTTCTTTTAATAGTAATTTAATTGAAGGAGCAAACACCATTTCAATCAAAGGCACAAATACTGCTGGATCAGATGTAGAAGATCAAACAATTATATATGTAAAACCTGCTGTAATTCTACCGCCCGTTGTAACCTATATTGATCCAATCTCTACCCCAACAACGGTTTACAATCCTATTTATAATCTTCAAGCTAAAGTATTAAATGTAGATGGTTCTTCTAATATTGAAGTGAAGATCAATAATATTGCAACCACAAACTTCACTTATAATAATGCTTCAAAAGTAGTTGCATTACAAGTTAATTTAGCATTAGGCGCAAATATTATAGAAATCAAAGGAACAAATACTGTTGGACATGATTTAGCTTCTACAACCATTATTTATAGAAAACAAGATGTAGCTGTGCCTCCAGTAGTTACAATTACAAATCCAAGTTCGAATCCACATACATCAAACATTCCTTCTCAATCAATAATTGCAAGTGTCTTGAATGTAGAAACGCAACAAAATATTCAAGTAAATGTAAATGGAAGTATTTTATCAAACTTTTCTTATAATAACGTTACTAAAATTGTCACTTTTACAATGAATTTATTAGAAGGAAATAATAATGTAACAATTTCAGGCTCAAATAACGCAGGTCAAGCTTCTGATAGCCGTGTAATTATTTATAAAAAAGATGTCATTGCTCCTCCCCCATTTGTAACATTTGTAAATCCTGCTGCTGCTGGATCAACCGTAAATATCCCTTCTTTTCAAATGAAAGCTACGGTTTCTAACGTCTCAACTATTAATCAAATTGAATTAAAAAAAGATGGGCAAATAATCAATCAAACATTGTACAGTTTTAATGCCACAACTAAAGAAGTTGTTTTCAATACCAATTTAAATCCTGGAAACAATCAATTTGAAGTGAAAGGAACAAATACTGTTGGTACCCATAATGCAACATCTTCAATAAATTACGTCACTGTCACTCCACCATGTGATAAACCTAATTTAACTATAAACAATCCGAATAGCTCTACCATTGAAGTCAACCAAAATACATTTACATTAAATGGAACGGCTACTCATATTACACAAACGAATCAAATCAAAATTATTGTTAACGGAATTGAACAAGCAAGTGGTATTTACAATATAAGTACAGGAATTTTTACGAAAGAAATCAATTTGGTTCAAAATTTAAATACAATTGAAATAAAAGTAACGAATACTTGTGGGACTGTTTCACAAACCAGAATTATAAAATATACCCCAATTGTTGCTCCATGTAACAATCCAATTATACAGCCTTTATCTCCAAATACGATGAGATATACGACTGAAAATTCAACTCTCAACATTAGTGCAAGCGTTGTAAACGTAATTAATCATGACCAAATTCAAGTAAAAGTTAATGGTATTAATGTCCCTTTTACTTTTGATGCAAGTTCATTAATAATTTCAGCCTCTGTTTCTTTTGTTAATAATTCAAATACGGTCGAAATTCTTGTAAAAAATGAGTGTGGTACCGCAAATTATAAGTGGAATGTAAATTATATTCCATGTATTGAGCCGATTTTATCTATTAATTCCAGCTCAATTCCAAATTTTTCAACAACTACAAACGAATTGGTAAATTTTGTTATCAAAGTTCAAAATGTAAATAACCAAAATCAATTGGGAGTTTATTACAATGAAAATTCGATTCCATTTACTTACAATACTGTTACAAAAACTATTTCGATACAACAAAATTTGGTTAGTGGGATCAATGATTTTGTAATCAAAGCAACCACCAATTGTGGAAGAACAAGTGTTCAATATCAAGTAACTAAGGAGCAACCTATTCCTGTAAAAATTCCAGTTATTACGTTATTAACACCTCCTAACAGCCCTATTAAAGTTAATCCTGGTAGTTATTCTGTTTCTGGAACGATATCCAATATCACAACTTTAAATCAAATTTCGATTACGGTAAATAATCAAGTAATTACAAATGTAAATGTAGTTTTTTCAACAAATGGAGTTCAATTTGATTTCCCAATTCAAGTAGATAATACAGCAAATGAATTTAATTTTAATATTCAAGCTACTAATTCTGCTGGTTCTGATACAAAATCTGGAACTTTACTTTTATCTTCAAACGCTCCTCAAAATGGGAATACTCCTTCTCCAACAAATGGTCCTAAAACAACGATAAAACCAACAGGAGTTATTATTAAACCAACTCCTGCAACTCCCACGGAAGGAACAAAACCAGTGAATACACCGACTCCAACCCCAACGGGAAGAGGAGGTAATTGAGTTTAAAACAAAATATGTTTAATCAAAAAAGAAGGCTTCTTTATAGAAAGCCTTCTTTTTTTGATGGTTATGTTACATCGGTATTATACCTAAAAAATCTACTGGTAAATTCAAAGTGAAAATGATATAACCTGCGTTTCTGTATTAATTTTCCTTCACAACTTCAACCCATTTACCAGGTACTTTTGCAGCTATGGAATGGTCATACATCGCTTCCGCATAAACAGACGGCAAGTAAAATCGGCCCAAATAGGTTGCATTTAATTTGATAGAAAGTATTTTACTTGCATTTTCAGCTATCTCAAAATAACTATATACTCTATCATCTCGAATATCTTGATATTGTATGACATTTGTTGTTGTTGTTTCATCCATACGATTGTTATGAATTTCCCACCCACTCGGAAAAATTTGAGTCAATGCCATCTCTTTGTAAAATCCTTTTTTTCCAGGATTATAAATCGTTATATCGGCATAAAACTCTTTTCCTTGCGTCAATTTTTCAGGATTTAATTCATTTCCTTTCATGTCACGATATTTAATTGTCAACTTTAAATCATTGGAACTTTTACTTTTATCTCCAATTAAAGGAATTCCTTCTTGAATTATTTTTACAAATAAGGTTGATTTTCCTAAATTTTTGAATTTAAAACTTCCTTTTGAATTCAACTCTTTTTCATTCAATCGAACTTGAAACAATTTTTTGGAAACCAATTTTTCAATGATTGTTCCATTATTTATGGTATATGTAAAATGAATTGCGTTTTCATTTTGTTGAATTCCTGCATATTGACATAAAGCCAACAAGCTATATGCTGTTTCTTGTGTATTTAACCATTCTTTTGAACCAAGTGTTTTTGCCATTTCAAGAACCAGATTTTTAGCTTGCCCTTTTCTATTTAACAAACTTAAAGATTCGACAATCATTGCTTTATCTCTTAATCCTGAACCAAAGCTGTAAGAAATTTCTCTATAATTTGACACTTTTAAACTTAAATCCTGAATTAATTTGTCGGCTACCTCATGTTGTCCAACAAGTTCATAAGCAGCTGCTAATCTCCATTTTGCCGAAACTGTCAACCCTTTTTCTTCTCGCAAACGATTCATTGCTCCCAATTCTGGATGGTTACTTAAAGCTAAAACATAAAGACGATAAGCTTGTGTCAGTTGATACGATTCTGTTCCATGTGTATGCGTGTACCAGTTATTTGCATTGGACCAATTTTGAGCTTGTTCTTTTTGATATTTCAACCATCGATTTTTTAAAGTTGTTGGAATACTGTAACCTCTCTTCTCAGCTTCCAACATAAAATGTCCTGCGTAATTTGTTCCCCATTCATTTTCTGCTCCTTCTGAATTTTGTCCAGGCCAATATGAAAACCCACCATTTGAAGTTTGAAATAACTGTAATCGTTTAATTCCTGCTTTGATGTTGGATGTTATTTTACTATTTTGTCCTGCATTTAAATCCATTAAGCTACTTAAGTAAATTTGAGGAAATACGGAGGAAGTTGTTTGTTCAATACATCCGTGTGGATATTCCATTAAATAATTCAAACGCTTTTCTAAGCTAAAAGAAGGTAAAGAGGAGAACTCCAAACTGGCAAAATTAGTTCCTTCCAACCCTTTCAATTCTAAATTCAATTTCCCTTCTTTACCTGCTTCTAAAGCAAAATCTGTTTCATCATACATGACAGGATTTGAAGGTCGAACATCAATTTCAATTTCATCTATTGCTTTTTCATTTCCTGATGTCGCGATAATTTTTACTTTAGCAATTCCAATTTTAGAAGCAACTTTTAATTTAAAATTAACAATATCATCCCCTATTTCTTTAAATTGCATTGTTTGTGTTGTTTTACCATCTATTTTAAAAAATTCATTGGTTGAAATTTCAATTTTTACATCTTTTACCGTTTTTTCCATTGCAAACACATTCACAGGCAAATAAACTGTTTCGGTTGGACCAACTACTCGAGGTAAAGTTGCTAATACCATTAAAGGTTTTTTGACCGTTACTGTTTTTTCGGACGAACCATAAGCAGCTTCATTTCTAGCAACGACCATTACACGAACTGAACCAATGTAATTTGGAATTTCTATCGTATGCGTTTTTGATTGACCAGCTTCTAGATGAAAAACTCCTACAAACTTAACCATTGGTTTAAACCGATTTGCCTTGTTTCCTTTTCCATAGTTCAATTCACCGTCCCCTCCTATACTCAGTAACTTATCCAGTTTTCCCGCATACGCACCTATTACATCATCATACATATCCCATGTTTTTACACCTAAAGCTTCTTTAGCATAAAATGAACTCCACGGGTCTGGTGTTTTATAACGGGTCAAATCCAATAAACCTTCATCTACAATTGCCAGCGTGTAAGTCATGCTTTTTCCATGTTCCTCTTTAATTTTTATCGTTGTAGAAGATTCCGGACGAATTTCATCTTTCATGCTAATTTCAGGATAAATATGTGTTTTCGGATCATCTACAAATACTGGAACAATTCCATATAAACGAATCGGTAAATCGTTTTTTGTATTTGCATGAGGTTGAATTAAAGTCACATGAATATAGGCATTGGGGGCCATTTCATCAGAAGCGATTAGCTCATGGTATGTTTCCCCTTTTTGTGTTTTTATCCAATATTTTTTCAGTACTTTCGAACGCGTTTCAATACTAATTAAAGCTCTTCCATTTGCTGGAGAAGGAATCGATAATTTTATTTTATCACCCGTATTGTATCGTTCTTTGTCACAAGAAAAATTAAGCATATTTGCATTCTCATTGTCTGTACGGTTTCCTCGACTCAAATAAGGCCAATCAACAGTGACAATTTTTCCTGTTTGGTGATTCCCTTCTAAGTCTGTTACAGTTACCAAGTATCTACCGTAATCTGGATAATCAATTTTGAAAGGAAAAAAAGCTTTCCCATTAGGAGCTGAAAGAATGGTATCACTCATCATCAAGGTTCCATTTCTTGAAACAAAATCAGCGATATCTTCCTCATCTTGTTCATACCACCAACGCCATTGCAAGCGATATACTTTCACTTGAAGTTTTTCCGTTGTTTTTAAATTTCCATCTTCGGAAAGTGTTACGATGTTCATTTTATAGCGTGTTCCTGTCTCCAATGAATTATCAAATCCTTTTACTACAGGTGTTTGAATACCTACATAGGTTTTAAAAGGAGAATATTTCCGTGTTGCTCTATCAATACTAAAATCTCCACTTTCTTCAAAAACTTTAGTTGTATAAGTTGCTCGTAACATTCCGGGAGCATTTGTTCCGACATTTAATTGTGCTTTAATTTTAGCCTCCCCATAGTTATTTAATTTCCCATCAAATATCACTTCTTCATTGGTCGCATAATTTCGAATTGGAGAATCAAACTCATAGGTTTTATATTGATTAAAAACAGTATGACTCATTTGAACCGAAACATTAACCGTAGCATTTAAATTTTTAGCAATTGCACCATGTAGCCATTTCACTTTCATCAAAGCAAAAGTATCTTGAGATTTAGCTTTATCGATATCTAAATTGATTTTTAAGCGATTGGGTTTAATTGTTTCTATTTTTAAATTTTTACTAAAGGTGCGGTTCCCAACTGAAATAACAGCTGCATAATTTCCAGTTGGGGCTTCCCGCTGCACCATCGTTCTAAAATCATAAATTCCATCTACACTTTTTGTTTTTGTCATTTGTTGAATAATTTGACCATTTGGATCAATTAACTCAAATTTTACAGGATGAAATTCAGGTAACAAATGATCTTTATTTTCTAAGATAAAACCTAAATAAAGGGAATCTCCGGGACGCCAAACACCTCTTTCTCCATAAATAAATCCTTTGATTCCCTTTTGAACTTTTTCTCCATCAACATCGAATTTACTTAATGAATTAGTCCAACCATCAGACAATTTCAAATAACCTCTTTGTTTGCCATGTTTTGCTACCATCAAAAAAGGTTTTTCTTTCAATGAAATGTCCAACATTCCATTTTCGTCTGTTTTACCTTGTGCAATCATTTGTTTCGTAAAATCAAAATATTGAATTTCCACATTTGACATTGGTTCTGTGGTAATCATATTGTTAATGAAAGCGTGTGACATTTTGCTTTCATCCAATTTATAAATCATTCCTAAATCGGAAGCTAAAATATTTCTACTAACAGCTTTTCCCCGGTAATAATCTTCTGAGCATGGTGATTCAGCATCCGAATAACCCCACCAAGTATCAAAACCATCATCGAATCCATAACTGTCCCACAAACGTTCAGTCCAGCTATAATCAACCTCTTCGTCAGACGGTTCTTCGGTATTTTCTTCACTCTCAGAACAATCACAAATTGCATATTCTTTTTTGAATTTAATAGAGACTCTGTAAATTGCACCAGGATCAGGACTAATTAGTTTCCCTAAATCAATCACGTGTTTATTCCATTCTTTCAAATTCATGGATTTATCATATTCCAATGAAATTTTCTTTTTAATTATCACTTTACCATAGCGTGTCAAACCATCATCTCCATCCAAATTGTTAACTTGTAAAAAATTATGAATATTATTTTCAAATATTTTTACAACTCTCACATCAACGGCCTTTAAACTGACTGCCTCGAAAGGAAAGATTAAACCATTAGAATTAGGTAAAATAGATCCTTTTCCTTTCAATCTTACCAAAGGTTTAGGTTCTTCAAAAGTTAATTCTGTTGAATAAGACTCCAACATATTATATCCCTTCATATTTTTAATACCAGTAGAAACTTCCAATTTACGATCTCCAATTTCACGATTTGGCAAGTAAACAGTAACGTTATTATATTCAATTTTGAAAGTTAAATTGGAAACACCTTGAAGCGTAATGATTCCTTTTAGATTTTGATTTAATAAAATAGGCTCTGTGAAAAGTAATTCAATGGATTGGTCTTCATTATCTCTAACTTGTGCCGATTCTACCGTGAAATCACCTAAGGGACTCGTTTCAATAATTTTTTGACCTTTACTTAAACAATTAATTTCTTTCCCATTCCAGGTAATAATCACTTTTTCTCGTGTCATTTTACGTTCAACACTATCAATATAAAAATGCATGGTATTTTCTTCATAAGAAGGAATAATTTTTACGGGTAAGTTTTTACCATTTTGGGTTGCTTTCAACGTTTTCACTAAAGCCGCAGAATCTGCAAAATCACTTGTTTTTAAAGTTCCATCGATGTATTGCCATTCGATATTGTAATTATCTTTATTCTTAAGTCCATATACCTCCACAAAAAGTTTCTGTTGGTAAGTAGAAAATTGAAAAGGAAAAGATTCTAAATCACTCGATACTTCGGCTACTTTTTCTAAATCAAAGGAAGCGTTGTAAAATTGACCTTCAGGAAGAGGTTCATCAGGAATAAAATCAATTGTTCGGCTATTTACCCAAATTGTTGTTCCTTTAATTTCTGGTTCAAAAGAAAAGATTCCTTCCAACAAAGTAGAGTCTGGTTTTTTAAATTCTTGAATGTCTGATGAATCTCCAACTATATCCGCTAACTCAATTCGGATAGAACTTTGACGACTAATCATTCCAGAAGTATAACCTGAAATATGTTCCGCAAAAGCAGGATTTTGTTTGAAGATTTGTGGTTTTGTGGGTCCACATGCATTGAATAAAATTCCTATCAAAGATAAGCTTAAACAAATAATTGTGATTTTGAACGCTTTCATGTTGTTGTTATTTATAAAACAAATATGAATTTTCTTCAACAAACAAAAGAGGTCTCTTTATAAAGCGTTTGAATAGAATTATTATGCGTTGGCTTTGGATAATTATTTGTTTTTTACATCATGCATCATTAACAACCTGATTTCGATTAAAATTATTTACTTCTTCTTTCTGATGAACCAAATTAAAAAACAAGCAAACCTGAAAAGTTCAATTTTTAAGGAAAAAATTTTAAATATAAATCAATTTATTATTGAAATCAATTACTTTTGAGGTACAAACAATTATACTTATAAAAAATTTAGATATGGCATTTGAATTACCAAGTTTACCTTATGCATACGATGCATTAGAGCCACATATTGATGCAAGAACAATGGAGATCCACCATTCAAAACATCATCAAGCTTATATTACTAATTTGAATGTTGCAATTGCAGGAACAGAATTAGAAGGTAAAACAATCGAAGAAATTTTACAAAATTGTAAAGACAAACCAGCGGTTAGAAATAATGGAGGTGGGTTTTGGAATCACAATTTATTCTGGGAAGTTATGGCTCCAAATGCTGGCGGTCAACCAACAGGTGAATTAGGTGATGCTATTCATACTGCATTTGGTTCTTTTGAAGCATTCAAAGAAGAATTTGCAAAAGCTGGAGCAACTCGTTTTGGTTCTGGTTGGGCATGGTTGTGTGTCACCAATGGAAAATTAGAAGTTTGCTCAACTCCAAACCAAGACAATCCACTAATGGGTGAAGGTTGCAAAGGAACTCCTATTTTAGCAATGGATGTTTGGGAGCATGCATATTATTTACATTACCAAAACAGAAGACCAGATTATATCAATGCATTTTTTAATGTAATCAATTGGGATATTGTTGCTGCAAAATACGCTGCTGCAAAATAAAGTATTTTAAAAAGGACGATAATTATCGTTCTTTTTTGTTTAAAAATAGTCTTTTTACAGAAAGACCCCCTAAAAAATAGGGGGTCTTTCTATTTTTTTATGTTTTTTTGGCTTTCAACCTAAAATATTCTTAAATTTGTCAAAAATTAATTTTTATCATGGCAACAAAAAGAATTCAAGGGTATCAAGATGTGTTAAATCGTACACCGAAACACATTGATTTTGATGGTAAAGTATCTGAATTATTTGGAAAAAATGTATTTCATAGCGAAATTATGCGGGAATACCTTCCGAGTGATGCTTACAAATCTATGATGGAAGCTATCCAAAATGGTACGCGTTTGGATCGTAAAATGGCTGACCAAGTTGCATCAGCAATGAAAGATTGGGCAATTACAAAAGGTGCAACACACTATACGCACTGGTTTCAACCATTAACTGGAACTACAGCAGAGAAGCATGATGCATTTTTCAAACCAGTTGGTCCAGGTAGAGCAATCGAACGTTTTGATGGAGATTTATTAGTGCAACAAGAACCAGATGCTTCTTCTTTTCCAAATGGGGGCATTCGTAATACCTTTGAGGCAAGAGGATATACCGCTTGGGACCCTTCTTCACCTGCTTTCGTAATCGGAAAAACATTGTGTATTCCAACTATTTTCATTTCTTATACAGGTGAATCTTTGGATTACAAAATGCCTTTGTTAAAAGCTTTACATGCAATTGACCAAGCAGCAGTTGAAGTATGTCAGTACTTTGATAAAAATGTAACCAAAGTCAATGCAACATTAGGTTGGGAACAAGAATATTTCTTAGTTGATCAAGCGTTATTTAATGCTCGTCCAGATTTAATGATGACTGGTAGAGCTTTATTTGGTCATGATTCTGCTAAAGGTCAACAATTAGAGGATCATTATTTTGGATCAATTCCTGAAAGAGTAACTGCTTACATGCGTGAGTTCGAAACAGAAGCTATATTATTAGGAATTCCTGTTACAACACGTCACAATGAGGTTGCGCCAAATCAATATGAGTGTGCTCCAATTTTTGAAGAGTGTAATTTAGCAAATGACCACAACTTATTGTTGATGGATTTGATGGAAAAAATTGCACGTAAACATAACTTTAGAGTATTATTACATGAGAAACCATTCGCTGGAGTTAACGGTTCAGGCAAACACAATAACTGGTCTTTAGGAACAAATACAGGAGTTAACTTATTAGCTCCTGGTAAAAATCCAAAATCAAACTTACAATTCTTAACTTTTTTCGTCAATACGATTAAAGCAATTCATGACAATGCTGATTTATTAAGAGCTTGTATCGCTTCAGCAAGTAATGATCATAGATTAGGTGCAAATGAAGCGCCACCAGCAATTATTTCTACATTTATTGGATCTCAATTATCTTCATTGTTAGATGAAATCGAGAAAAATGTAAAAGCTGGTAAAATGACACCGGAAGATAAAACAGAATTGAAATTAAATATTGGTAAAATTCCACAAATTATGTTGGATAATACGGATAGAAACAGAACTTCTCCGTTTGCATTTACTGGAAACAAATTTGAATTTAGAGCTGTTGGTTCTTCTGCAAACTGTTCACATGCAATGATTGTTTTAAATACAATTATGGCAAATCAATTAAACATTTTCAAAAAAGAGGTGGATGGAAGAATTGAAAAAGGAGAAGCAAAGGATGAAGCAATCTTGAAAGAACTTCAAAAATTAATTAAAGAATCTAAAAAGATTCGATTTGAAGGAAATGGATATGGTGATGAATGGGTAAAAGAGGCCGAAAAAAGAGGTTTAAAAAACTTAAAAGATACACCTAGAGCTTTAAAAGTATGGAGCGATAAAAAAGTTGCTAAATTATTTAATGATTTAAACATTTTAACTCCACGCGAGATTGAAGCCCGTCAAGAAATTGAGTTTGAAAGCTACATTTTAAAATTACAAATTGAAGCAAGAATCATGGGGGATATGGTTCAAAGTCAAATTATTCCAGCTGCGGTTGAATACCAAAATAAATTACTACAAAATGCACAAGGTTTAATCAGTGTATTGGGAGAAAAAGAAGGTAAAAAAGCAGCTAAAACACAAATTGATATTCTTTCTCAAATTTCTGAGCATATCAACAAAATGAAAGATTTTGCGGATAAAATGTTAGAAGCAAGAAAACAAGCAAACTCCATAGAACACGCAGAAGATAAAGCAATTGCTTACTGCGATAAAGTGAAAGTTTACTTTGATGATATTCGTTACCATGCTGATAAATTAGAGCTATTGGTTGACGACGAATTATGGCCAATGCCAAAATTCCGTGAAATGTTATTTACTAAATAGTATTTTCACTTTGATTCTTAAACAAAGGCTGTCTTTTCAGACAGCCTTTTTATTTTTAACCTGGTTCCTGTAAAATCTGAGTCAAACTTAAGGATTCAAAGTAAATTAACTTTTAATATCTCTATCTTTGAATTCCATATTACTCTGTATTATTGTTCAACTGTACTTGCTTTTTCAATCAAATTGACTACCCGCTCCACCATTTTTTTAGATCCAATAATAAATGGAATGCGTTGATGTAACTTTTCAGGTTTAATGTCTAAAACTCTTTTTCTACCAGTTGTCGCTAATCCACCTGCTTGTTCCGCAATAAAAGCTAAAGGATTACATTCATATATCAAACGCAATCTTCCTTCTGGATGACTTGGAGTGTCGGGATAAATGTAAATTCCTCCTTTGATTAAACTTCTATGAAAATCGGCTACTAACGAACCTATGTATCTTCCAGAATATGGACGATTTGTTGCTGGATCTGTTTCTTGACAATAAGCAATATAATCTTGAATTCCTTTTTCAGAAACTTTGATATTCCCTTCATTCATCGAATATTGTCTGCCTAATTCTGGCATTCTCATATTTGGATGAGACAAGCAATATTCACCAATAGACGGATCTAAAGTAAATCCATTCACACCAAAACCAGTAGTATAAACCAACATTGTAGATGAACCATATAATACATAACCTGCTGCAATTTGTTCAGCACCACTCTGTAACATATCTTCAATGGTAGCGCTTTCTCCTACTTTACTTGTTCTTCGGTAAATAGAAAAAATAGTGCCTATTGAAACATTTACATCAATATTTGAAGAGCCATCCAAAGGATCGAATAATACAACATATTTCCCTTTTTTAGAAAAATCAGAATCAAATGCTACAAAATCATCATTTTCTTCTGAAGCAATACCACAAACTTCACCTCCTGCTTCAAACATTTTAATGAACTGATTGTCTGCAATTACATCTAGCTTTTGTTGTGCTTCTCCTTGAATATTCATCCCACCTTGAGCACCTTGAATAGCATCAACTAATCCAGCTCTTCTCACATCTCGTGTAACAATTTTTGAAGCAACAGAAATATCGTTTAATAAACGAGATAATTCACCCGTAGCATAAGCAAAATCATGCTGACGATCCATAATAAACTCGTTAAGAGTGGTAACTTTTGACATCTTTTCTAAATTTTATACAAATATCGTGAATTAGGATGAAAGAAGAAAGCATGAAATTATTTTATTTTGAAGTGCTGATGTGAAATTAATTTTAAGATTATTCCCTTTTATCTCGTATTTTATGATTCACAAAAAAATAGTAACTTCACCAATATTATTGAGTTAAACTTATTATTCAATTAAACAACTGACACAACGCATAAAATGAATCAAGGCATAACAAATAAAATGCAGTTAATACTTAAAATCTTTTGTTTGGTGTTCTTTACGTTTTTTAATTGTTTGCATGCTAAAACCCAAATTGTTTTTTATCAAGATCATTTCAAAGGAGCAGTATCCTATATTGGTTTTTCTTCGGCTGACGGAGGAGGAGAACTTACGTTACAAACAAATTTTAGCGACGGGACGATTCTAAAAAAAGCATTTTTGATTTGCACGGCTATAAAAGGTTTTCATTATGAACCCAATGTTAAATTTATTGCTATCAACAATGATACTTTCGAATTAAATCAATACAATAGTTTTCGTATCCCTATAGGAAATAATACTTATATTCCGCCACCAGCCGATTACAATGGAAATGTTGGTGTTGCTTACGATATTACAGCTATTCTGCCGGTTGTCAATAGTACCGTTACTATCAACTGGATACCTGAAATGCTCCCTCCTGAAGATTGTCTAGGATGTCATTACAGCGCTCCGATGTTGGTTCTATTAAAAGAAGATTTGACATTACCTGAAATTGGTGTTGAAGTAATCTTAAATGATAAAAATAACGACGATACAATTGTATTCAATTCATTGTATATTCAAAATATTAATTGGAATGACCCTGTTGCAATGGGCATACATAGTGATCGATTAGGGGGGGATTTATCTGATGGTTATCGATTTGAAATTAATGGATCTGTTATCGGTGAAATCCGATCAGAAGATGCCGTTACATTGATTGGTGGAGCAGTGGGTAATTTTTATTATGAAGCTGGAAATTTGGTTGGTTTAACCGATGATACAACTGATGCGTTTTTTTCAGGGCCTCTTCCTAATTCTGGGTATGCTGACGGACTTGCAAACATCTCTAATTATCTGAATAATAATTCGTTGTTGAATTTTAATGTTAGCTATACAGCACAATCTACGAGTCAACATAATACTTTTGTTGGTTTTACCATTGCCTATACGAGTAACTGCCAAACTCAAAATGTACAAACACCCAAAGACACAACACTTTGCCTTGGCGAAACACTTCAACTAGCGGCTTCTGGCGGAGTGCAATATGAGTAGTTGCCTCAAAAAGATTTGTCCTGTTATA
>JACOTM010000074.1 GCA_016178305.1 Flavobacteriia bacterium
GAGTTGGATGAGGACATTAAAGAAGAAGACGACGAAGATATGGAGCTAGATGAAGAGTATGAAGATGAAAATGAAAATCCTGCGGAAATGATTTGTTTTTGGTCAACAAAAAAAACAGCTAAATCTTGTACAAATAAAGATTGGAAAAATTACAAAGTAACCGAAATTTCAATTGTCGAATTTATCGAAAATTGGTGTATTGGTCTGTCCAATGATCAATTACTTGCAGGCTTAAATTTCGACAGCAACCGTAATGGTATTGAAGTTGATCCTTTAGAATTAATTATTCAAATTTACCATTTTGCGAAGTTAGAAAATATTGAAATTTATGAGCAAACTCGTTTTGATAATTTAATTTTAGAAATTAAAAAATCTTTGATTGAAGAAGAAAAAGAATAAAATCCAACTTTTCGAGTCGGATTTTATATTGTTAAAATTTACGAATAAAAAACCATTCTCAATATTTAATTATCTTAATAATATTATTGTTATCTACTTGATTTATTTGCAATTGATAAGTTCCAGCTTCTAAATCAACTAAATCTAAAGTTATTTCTTTTTCAAAAATTGTTTTACACAATATTAATTTTCCTGTAATATCGTATAACATCAACATGCTTTCTTCGTTCGAATTTAATACCACTTGAATTATATTATTAAATGGATTTGGAAATACAAGTACATTATTGTTGTTATTTTCATTCATTCCATTTACGCCAATTTGTACTGAATAAGAATCTATACCGCACGCATTTGACACTTCCAAAACAACCAAATGTAAATTATTAGATGAGTATGTACATGTTGGATTTTCTAAATTGCTTATTTGTCCATTCCCAAAACTCCAGTTATAAGCACTTGATTCATATATGGATGTATTTGTAAACTGATATTCATTTCCATTATTTGTAAATGTGAAATTAGCGACCGGCAATGGATCAACTGTAATTGTTTTTACAACAGAATTTGCACATTGATTTGAATTCGGAGTAAATGTATATGTATTACTTCCTATTTCTTCTGTAGTATAACTTGGAGACCATGATCCGTAAATTGGTGGAGTATTATTTGAAAACTGAGGCAATACGTTATGCGTCGATCCTTGACAAACATTTGTAGGAATTAAAAATGATGGTGTAACAATCGTGTTTACACTAATTTGATGGTATTGAATATAAGTACAGAAACCAGAAGTTACAGTATAAGTAATCAAAGAAGAACCTGTTGAATTCCCAATAAATACTCCATTCATATTTATTGCTCCAGTTGCATTATTTGAAACTCCCCAAACACCTCCTCCAAGTGTATTTGTAAACACAATTGGAGCTCCAATACAAGCAACATCAGGACCTTGAATGGCTGGTACATTTGGATATCCTGCAACATTGATATAATAATTTACTGTTGCACTACTCAAACACCCATTTGTATTTGTCACAGTTAATGTCAAGATTACACTATTTCCCGCGTCTGCGCTAACTGTTTGATAAATTGGTGACACTGTATTCTGACCTGAAACAAAATACCCCGCACCATTATGTGTCCAAGAAATATTTCCTCCACTCGCTACAACCCCACTTACTATTGCTTGATTGGAAACGCAAATATCTTGTGTATTTCCTCCTATTGCAATTGGAATTTCGTTAACTGTTATTGTTCCACTAGCCACTTGTTCAACACCGCAAGTACTCCCAAATGTTGAAATTTGATACGTAAAGACACCAAATTCAGTCGGAGTTCCACTGATTGAAAAAGTTCCATTATTAAATATTCCTGAAACACCATTTGGTAATGCCCCACTTGTAATAGAAGCTGTAGATGTATTACTTAAAACGGTATAATTAATTGTTTGTATTGCTGAATTCATACATACGGTTTGATTCGTCGTATTAAGCGAAGATGCAAGTGTTATTGAAGATGGAGCCCCCACTTGAATCATAAAATCACTATTTGAAGCACAGTTCCCTGTTGAAACAGTGTAATGGATATTTGTCATTCCGGGATTTAAACCAGTCAATATTCCATTTGGTGAAATTTGAGCGATATTATTATTACCAACACTCCAAACACCTCCTAAAGAAGAAGATGAATAAGCTGAATTGTTTCCTATGCAAATAGCATTACTACCATTTATCGTTGGTATTGTAGGAGTAGCATTAACAGTTACAGCATAATTTTGAATCGTTGAACAACCATTTGAAGTAACAGTATAAAAGATTGTTGAATTTCCAGCGCTCATACCATTCACTATCCCTCCACCTAAAACGATCGCTACGGGGACATTTCCAGAAGACCAAGTTCCACCAACTGTTGATGAAGATAGCGTTACAGAAGATCCTACACAAACATTGTTTGATCCTGAAATAGGATTAACAATAGGTAAAGCATTCACAATAATCGAATAACTTTGAGTTGAGGTACAATTTCCTGATGTCAAAGTGTAAGTCATTGTGACATTTCCTGCTGAAATACCTGAAACAACACCGTTTGGATTAATTATTGCTTTCGTATTGTTTGAACTAGACCATACTCCGCCTGATGTTGAAGTTGTTAAATTTATTGTTGATCCAACACAAACAGCAGTTGGACCAGAAATTGGATTAACTGTTGGCCCTGGATTGACAGTGATTGATCCTGAAAGTGTTGTTGAAGGACAACTATTTCCAAATGCTGTTACAAAATATTGATATGTCCCAGGAATTATTGTCGAACCATTTATACTCATACTTCCAAAACCATTACCATATATCCCACTTGGTAAACCGCTGGCGCTTATAGAACAAGGATTTCCAAAGGTTGAATAAGTTATCGCTTGTACATTTTCATTTGTACAAACAACTTGATGATCGCTTCCTATCGTAGAAATTAAGACTAACATGGGCATCTGTTCAATTGTAATATTTCCTGAAAAAATAGCTTGAATACAATTCCCTCCTGTAGTATTTAAAGTATAACTGTAATTTGTTTGACCTGTCCAAATGGGAGTTCCACTAATTGTATAAACGCTATTCGAAAAAGAACCTGAAACCCCAAGAGGTAAACCAGTAACTGTTACTCCAGTTGCAGTTCCTGTAACAGAAAAAGATAAATTGACTGACATTCCTTCACAGACTGTCACGTTCGAATTATTTGAATTAATATGATTTACACATGGTGGATTTAAAGTAATATCATCACTAGATCCAGAACCTCCTTGTCCATTATTAACGCAATAAACAAGTAATGGATCTCCTCCTGAAGGTGAGACATGATAATTATAGATTAACGGATTTGATAAAATTGGAGGTGAGACATAAATAGGGTTTCCAAAAATTTTAAATACGCCATTTGCAAATGAAGTTAATGCTCCATTTGGTATTGAATTCATTCCACCTGTTAAATACGCACTTGTCGCACTTCCTCCAATTTGATATTTTATCGTATCTAAAGATTCATAATAAATCGTATCTCCTGAAATATGATCTACGTTTAATACTTGATGATTTGTACCAACCGCTGAAATGAGTGTAATTGTTTCCGGTATTGGATCAACAACTGTAATTGGAAAATTTGCAGTCGCTGTACATCCTATTCCTGCAATTGTATAAGTAATATTTGTTGTACCTACCGCTACTCCAGAGTCATAATTACCTGAAACCGTAACTATTGAATTATTTTGAGACCCCCAATTACCAAAAATATTTGTGTTCATTATTTGATTTGATCCCCCTATACAAATGGTATCTTGTCCAATAAAATTACCTACACTATTATTTACGACGGTATATTGGTATGAACTAACGTTTAAATTTAAATCCGTATATGTAACAAAACAAGAGCCTAAAGCTACAGAAGTAAAAACACCATTCGCATCAATTGTTCCTATTCCATTATCAGAACTTTGCCAAGTTCCACCTGGCGAAGGAGAATTTATTTGAGTGCTTGAACCTACACAAATTGTAGTTGATTGTGCAAATGTATTGACAAAGAAAGTAAAACTAAATAAAGCTAAAGTGAATATTTTAACAAAAGTTGCTGTAATAATTTTAGGAAGCATAAATTGTGTAATAGTAGTATTGTTTTTTTTCATTCTGAATCATGTTAAGTTTCGTAATTCTATAACGTGAGTAGAACTAAAACGTTGCTTAATTTATAAAAAAAATAGGAGATTCTAAAATTCAACTCAAGATTATCAATACCTTTACACTAAATCGTTCCATACATGAAAGTCAAAAAAAAGGATCAAATAAAAAAAGACAATAAATTACATCCTCGAAATCAACACAAAGAAAGATATGACTTTATTGCATTGATTAAAAGTTGTCCTGAATTAAATGAATTTGTAAAACCTAACATTCATGGAGATGATTCAATTGATTTTGCTGATCCAAAAGCAGTAAAATGGTTAAATAAAGCGATTCTAAAACATTACTATTCAATCGAAAATTGGGATATTCCAGAAAACTATCTTTGTCCCCCGATTCCTGGAAGAGCAGATTATATACATCATATTTCAGATTTATTAAGAACCTGTAATTACGGTAAAATTCCTACAGGAAATAAAGTCAAATGTATTGATATTGGTGTTGGTGCAAACTGCGTATATCCAATTATTGGAACTAAAGAATATGACTGGATTTTTATCGGAACAGATATTGACCCTGTTTCTATAGAATCAGCACAAAAAATCATTGATTCAAACAAACGCTTGCAAAATAACATTGAACTTCGATTACAACCCGTTTCAAAAGATGTCTTCAAAAATATAATGACCACTGACGAATTAATCGATATTACAATGTGTAACCCTCCTTTTCATTCTTCTATAGAGGAAGCTTCAAAAGGATCAGCTCGAAAAGTAAAGAATTTAGCTGGAAAAAAAGGAGTCAAACCAACTCTTAATTTTGGTGGTCAAAATGCTGAATTATTTTGTGAAGGAGGTGAAGAACGTTTCATTGGAACAATGATTCGACAAAGCAGACAATTTAGTTATTCTTGTTTTTGGTTCACGACATTAGTCTCCAAGCAATCCAATTTGAAAAGCATTGAAGAAGCCCTTAAAAAAGCAGAAATAGAAGAATATAAAATCATTCCAATGGGACAAGGAAATAAAATTAGCAGAATTGTTGCTTGGACTTTTTTAACGAAAGAGCAACAAAAGATTTGGAAAAATTCAAAATGGCACTAAAAAACTGTTTTGATTTTAAAGATCAGTCTTCATCCCAATCAAAATGTTTCTTTTTATAAGGAAATAAATCAACCAATTCCCCTGAAAAATAAAATTCATAAGCTACGGCTCCAAAAGTATATTCTTGCTCTCTGATTTTAAACACAGAACCTCCTACTTCTGGTCGTTTTTTAGGGACAGATTTCGAATAACCTAAATTAAATAACGATGCAAAAATCTCTGGTCTGTTATCAATTGGAAAACCTGCTTTTTGCCATTGTGTTCGAATCTGTTTAATAAAAACAGCTGCATACAAATAAGAATAATAATGATTTGTAAATTGAACCAATCTTTGGACACGTAAACTCATCGTATCGTTAATATTATTGGTGTAATTTGAAACCGTATCATAATCTAATAAATGAGCATATTGATTGCCTAAATAATATATTGAAGTCGAATCTTTCAAATAATTTTCAATCCGATGCGCTGTAAACTCCTTAATCCCAGTTACTCCATACGACATATTATTTTCCAAAGCTAATGTCTTTAAAGGTGCAATGAAATCTTTATATTTCTCTCTTCTAGAATTAAATAATCGAACTTGTTCTCCAACCAAGCAAGCTACAATATATCTTGGCTCAACACCTGTAACTTGTGCCGCAGAATCAATATATTTTTTATCTTTTGCTACAGCCTCTTTGAAACATTTCCATTCAGCAATATTCATCCATTCATAGACACTTAAACCTGTTACTTTTTTACCAATTTTCTGTGCTTTAAACTCTCGCATAGCTTTTTGGTATTTCTTATTATTAATCAAACGAATATCAATTGCATCCAACATTTGCAATACTAATTTTTCATCTTTTGTATCTTGATAAGCTGCTAAAATATGTTGCGCATTTTGAGGATAGAATTCATTTAATAAGATAATTCGATTTAAGACTTCAAAGCGATGCTTAACCATTGATACACTATCAACTTTAAAGGACTGGTTGTATTTATCGCTCATTGATTGAAAATAACGATTATTTACATCCACTTGTCCACCATCTTTGGTCCATTGAAATTTCATAGCCAAATAAGTTCCAACTAAGAAAAAACCATATAATGCAAAAAGATACAGGAAAGTTAAATAAGGAATTCTAAACCATTTTTTTTTATATAATCGACTAATTTTATTAGACATATTTATTTATATTGAATTGCAAATTTATATTATTTTTCATTATTGAATATCAAATCATAAAATCCTTTTTAAAAAAAATATTCAACTCTTAACTTTAGAGAGAATAATTCTTTAAGTTTTCAATCGATATACTAATAATTTGAGAGGTAGGGATGTTTTATTTTAAAAAAACTGCATAAAAAAAAGGTGTCTAAATAAAACACCTTTTCCAATAAATTGAATATATTCTTACGCGTACATCTCTACTTGCATTTGAGAAATTTTAGTGTCCGCTAAATAGGCATCATAAGGCATCATTTTATCAATGATTCCAGTTGGTGTAATCTCAATAATTCTATTTGCCACCGTATTCACTAATTCATGATCATGTGATGTAAAAATCAATTGTCCACCAAAATCAACCATTCCATTATTCAATGCTGTAATAGACTCCAAATCCAAGTGATTTGTAGGTTCATCCATCATAATTAAATTCGCTTTAGCAAACATCACTTTAGATAACATACAACGAACTTTTTCTCCACCTGAAAGTACTTTTGCACTTTTCAATGCCTCTTCACCTGAAAACAACATTCGACCGAGGAAACCTCTTAAATTCACTTCTTCTTTCTCTTCATCCGTTTGGGCATATTGTCTCAACCAGTGAATTAAAGGAAGATCATCTGCAAAATAGGAATGATTATCATTTGGTAAATAAGCTGTTGTAATGGTTGTTCCAAATGTAAACTCACCTGTATCTGCTTTTTGATTACCATTTAAAATTTCAAAAAATGTGGTCACAGCCAAGGAGTTTTTAGAAATAATTGCAATTTTATCTCCTTGATTCATTGTAAAAGTCAAATCTTTAAACAATGTTGTTCCTTCATACGTTTTACTTAAATTATCGATCGATAAAATTTGATTTCCAGCATCTCTGTCTTGATGAAAAGTAATACCTGGATACCTTCTACTTGATGGCTGAATTTCATCTAAATCCAATTTATCCAACATTTTTCTTCTACTTGTTGCTTGTTTCGATTTCGAAGCATTTGCAGAAAAACGAGAGATAAAGTCTTGTAATTCTTTTTTCTTCTCTTCTGCTTTTTTATTTTTATCCGCTTTTTGACGGGAAGCTAATTGAGAAGATTGATACCAAAAAGTATAATTCCCTGTAAATAGATTAATTTTTGAATAATCAATATCACAAACATGTGTACAAACTGTATCTAAGAAGTGACGGTCATGCGACACAACAATTACGGTATTTTTAAAATCCAATAAAAAATCTTCCAACCAGGTGATTGTTTTCAAATCTAAATCATTGGTAGGCTCATCTAAAATCAACACGTCTGGATTTCCAAATAAGGCTTGTGCTAATAAAACACGTACTTTCATCGAATTTGTCAGTTCCTCCATTAAAGAATAATGTAATGACTCTTCTATACCTAAATTACTCAATAATGAAGCGGCATCTGTTTCAGCATTCCATCCTTCTAAATCAGCAAATTCTCCTTCTAATTCAGAAGCTCGCATTCCATCATCATCCGTAAAATCAGCTTTTGCATACAAAGCATCTTTTTCAGTCATGATTTCAAACAAACGCTTGTGCCCCATAATAACTGTTTGTAAAACTGGAACTTGATCAAATTCAAAGTGATTTTGATTCAATACAGCCATCCGTTTTCCTGGCTCTAACTCGACTCTACCTTTAGTAGGATCTTGATCTCCTGTAAGAATTTTTAAAAAAGTTGATTTCCCTGCACCGTTTGCTCCAATTACACCGTAGCAGTTACCTTGTACAAATTTTAAATTAACTTCATCAAAAAGGATTCTTTTTCCAAATTGAAGTGAAAGATTGTTTACTGATATCATGTTATTACTTGAATTTTGCGCAAAGGTACGCTAATAATTTGGTTGATACAAGTCTATTTAGACATTACAGAATGGGAGAAAAAAGCACTAATTTTTTAGAAACTGTTTTGATTTTACTATTTAAAAATTTTAAGTGATTAATTTTTGTTATTCGAAGTATAACTTAAAGGTAATAGTGAGTCCTATTGCTAAGAATTATAATAAATTAAATTGAAAAATAAACCTTCACAAATTAACCTCAAAACCATTTTTTATGCTCATGAAATAAAATCTAGATAATTATCCGGATGAATAACTTCGAAAGTTGCTGTCGGATAATTGTTTTTCCATCCTCCTGGCACTTTGACTTTTTTCTTTGGATTCCATTTAAATTCAAAAGCCCTCAATACATCTGCTTCTTCTTCAATTAAATCAATTTCTTGTTGATCATACGTTCTCCAGAAATAATAATTCACACGTTTATTCGTATATGCATTGAATTTTATTCTTTCTGACATAAGATAATTTTCCCATAAGTCTCCCTTATCAGCCCTCATTTCTAACTCAGAAAAATTTCTGATTATTGCATTTCGAATCCCGTTATCATAGAAATACCAACGGCTGGTCTTAACAATCTCTTTTCTTAAATTACGACTAAAACCTTTAACATTATAGATAATGAATACTTTAGACAATAAATCCAGATAAACTTCAATCGTATTTCTTGATATACCTTTTAGATTTAGTGCTAATTCATCTATATTCACTTCTTTTCCAACTTGAAAAGCAATCAATCGCAATAGATCAATTATTTTATTCGCTTTCTTGATTCCTTGATATTCTAATATATCACGCAACAAATATGAATTGACTATTCCTTCTAAATAATCTGCCTTTTCTTTCCAACTTTTGATATGCTCTAATTCTGGATAACTTCCAAAAATTAATCTTTCAGTTAATTTATCTTTTGTCTCTAAATAATTTTCTCTTGGATTGAATTCAAGTTGCGCTAATGGATACAACCTCAAAGTATGTTCCCGACCAACTAAAGGCTCTCCTAATTTATTACTTAAATCAAAAACAGATGAGCCAGTTGCGATGATTTTAACATCCTCAATTTCATCTACCATCAATTTTAACTTCAATCCAATGTCAGGAATTTTTTGAGCTTCATCAATTACGATTGTTTTTTTATCTCCAATTATTTTATTAAAATTTTGAACTGATCTTTCCGTAAAAGCATCAATTGTTCGTTGATCATCTCCATTAAATAATATGTATTCTTCTTTTTTTAATTCTTTTAGATACGTTTTAATCAAATTAGTTTTACCAACTCTTCTTGCCCCCAACAAAATCAGTACTTTTTGAGGTTTTAATTTTTCCTTCAAAGCACTAAATACCGCTCTATCTATATGTTTCTTATCATCCATTTTGTATTTTGATAATGAATTTTCATTACAAATGTATTTTAAAATTTGAATAATAACAACAAAATTAACGTTAATTAATTAAATTAATTGAAACAATTAACGTTAATTACTTCATTAAACTAAATAAATTAACATTAATAAATTGAATTAATTAAAACAATTAACGTTAATTACTTCAATAGAATAGATAAATTAACGTTAATTACTTCATTTTATGATTTATTTTTACATTAATTATTTCATAATAAAAAACTAATTCAAGAGAAAAATCAACCCAAAAATGAAGTAGAAACAAAATATTTACTTCATTTGTATTTTAAAAACAAATATGTCTCAAATTCAGTTAGAATATTTTCCATTCAGATTAAATTTCAAATATCCATTCCGACTTTCTCATTCAGAAAGAACTGGAACAGATAATGTATATGTTTTACTTCAAAAAGAACAAAATATAGGTTGGGGGGAATGTGTATTTATTCCATACTATCCTGAAACACTTGAAACTTTTAAAAAATTAATTTCAAAAATTCAACTTCCTGAAAACACAGAAAACAATACAGAATATATAAAATCCTTACAAACTCTTTTTCCTAATACCAATTTTTGTATCGCTGCTTTAGATATCGCATTGCATAATTTACAAACAGATATTACCCAAATTTCTATTCAAGATTATTATGCGATTAGAGGTAAAAGCAAAGACACCTCTTTTACTCTTGGAATGTCGAATGATCAAGAAATGGAAATAAAAATTGCTGACAATCCAGCGATGAATTATTACAAATTAAAAGTAAATCAGACAGAAGTTTATAGAATCATAGAAACATTTGAACGTTTTTCAGAAAAACCTTTTACAATTGATGCGAACCAAGGTTTTACGGATAGAAGTGAAGCCTTAAAATTAAGCTATAAACTAGCTGACAAAGGTGTTTGGTATCTCGAACAACCGTTTCATAAAGACGATTTTGAAAGTCATACATGGTTAAAAGCACGAAGTCCAATTCCTATTATCGCAGATGAATCTTTTCAAAAATACTCAGATTTAGAAAAAATTGTGAAATCCTTTGATGGTATCAATTTGAAAATAATGAAATGTGGCGGAATTTCAGAAGGGGTATCTTGTTTAAGAAGAGCCCGAGAAATGGAATTAAAATCAATCATCGGGTGCATGAGTGAATCTAGCGTTGCAATCAATGCGTCCATGCAAATCGCCCCGTTAGCTGACTGGGTAGATTTAGACGGTAACTTATTAATCACCAATGATTTATTTATCAAAAATCAAAAAACTACGGAAGAAATCATTCAAAAACTAGTATCCGCTTAAAGATATTCAACAATACTTTTTTTTAATCCGAACCTTCTTAGAACTTCCTATGTTTTATCAAAGAAAAAACATAGGAAGTTCTTATTTTCTTACATTTAAAAGTTGTTATTGCAACCATTTTAAATTACGGGAATACATTAAGACAAAAATCCCCGATAATATAACATTGTAAATAATTACAACTGAAGGAATGTTACTTGGCGAAGTATAAAAATACATTTGTCCAATTTCAAATAAACAATAAATAATGTAAATATGAAAACCTAACTTTTTACCTTTCCACATATTAAATACAGCAACAAAACCTAAGACAAGTAATACAATTTTTAAAACAACAACCAATGCAAAATGATTAAAAACATCTTGTGACATACGCATCAATTGTTCATTTAAATCTGCTAAATAATTTAAACCTTGACTCCTTAAGCCTTCCATTTGCTCATAAAACTTTGCTCTATTCGCTTCATTATTCGGATTACTAATATTAGACATAAATAATGAGGCTACAGTTGTGATAATGTTTAGCCCAATAAAAACAAAAGATAAAATACAAAGCACTGTTAAATATTTTGGTCTTTGATTTTCTTGTTCGAAATTATCCAGGTTGTTATTTGATGTATTCAATTCGTCCATATTCAATTTAATTAAGAGATTTAGCAATAGCAATTAATTTATCTGGATCTTGAAATCCAACTACATTTTTTTCTAATTTTCCTTTGCTATTAATAAATAACAAAGTTGGATATGCCTGTACTTTATACATTTTTTCAATTTCAGGTCCATCCACATCTTTTTCGACATCAATCTTTAAACTTATAAAATTTTCATTGAAATAAGTCGCTACTTTTTCATCTTTAAATGTCGTTGCTGCCATTCTTTTACAAGGTCCACACCAAGAAGTATAAGCATCAATAAAAATTAACTGACCTGATTTAACAGCTTGTTTTTTAGCCTCTGCTAAAGAAATGTGTCTAAAAGCAATACCCGTAGATTCCTGTTTCTTTACAAAATTATTTTTCCATGAGAATGCCATTAACAAAGATAAAACAGCAATGATTCCTATTGTTTTTTTCATATATAGTTTAATTTGTTTTTTAGTTGTCATATCGAATACGTCATGTTATATTCATTAGTGCTCACACAAAAACGGCATGACTATTTCATATAAAACACATTTATAAAGTTAAAAGTAATTATTTTTTTTTCCGTAAGCTAACCATTCCTTTTATTTTCTTTGAATGAAAGTTGTTACTTTTAACACAAATCTCATTCCAAGTTTGTGAAATTAATGAATATTACATATTTAAATGCATCTGAAACATACAAAAGAAAAGTTCAAGCTTTTGAAGATGAATGGAACAATTCCAATACTTTTATCTGTAGTAAAACATCGGGTTCGACTGGTCAACCAAAAGAAATTCAAATTCCAAAGCAAAAAATGATTGATTCAGCAAGAATGACGGGGCAATTTCTGTCTATTCAAAAAGGAGAAAATGCATTACATTGTTTATCAATAGATACGATTGCAGGAAAAATGATGTTCATCAGAGCATTGATTTTAAAATTAAATTTATTCATCGTCGAACCTTGCTCTAATCCTCTAAAATTTGTTTTTAATAGAATTGATTTCATTGCACTTGTTCCATTGCAGTTAGCATCAATTCTCCAATCCGATAAAGAAAAATTAAATCAAATTAGCAATAGTATCATTGGAGGAGGTGAAATCTCAAAAACAATTGAATTAGAACTTTACAAAAATAAACTAACTGTATATCAAACTTTTGGAATGACTGAAACCATTTCACATATCGCTATGCGGAAAATTGGATTTGAACAACAAGAAGCTTACACAACGCTTGGAGAAAATTTTATCACAGAAGAAAATAGTCGATTGGTTATTCACTCACCTCTATTGAATTTCATTCCTCTAAAAACGAATGATTCTATTGAATTGATTGATGCAAAAACATTTATTTGGAAAGGACGGACTGATTTCGTAATTAACACAGGGGGTGTTAAAATTCATCCTGAAGAAGTTGAAAAAAAAATAAATTCAATAATTTCAACTCCTTTTTTTATCAGTAGTTTAAAAGATCCTTTTTTTGGCGAAAAATTAATCCTGTGTATTGAATCCAAATTGGAATTACATTATCCAATAAAAAGCTTTTCAGAAAGATTGCATAAGTTTGAAATTCCAAAAGAAATCTATTTTTTTCCTACTTTTACTTATACCGAAAGTCAAAAAATAAATCGTTTACAAACATTAAAATTAATAGCACATGCCATACAGCAAGTATTATAAAATTTTAGGTTTACCGAACAATGCTTCGCAAGAAGAAATTCGAAAAAAATATCGGAAGTTAGCTATGCAATACCATCCTGATATTAATCCCAATCCGAATGCTCAACTCATTTTCATTCAATTAACAGAGGCTTACAACATTTTACAAAACAAAGTAGATTTACCTCCTATTCAAAAAACAAGAGAACGGAGAGATAAAACTAAAAATTCAACCGAAGAAGCTCAAAAAGTCAGAGAACAACGAATCAAAGAAGCGAAAAGAAGACAGCAACAGCAGCAGCAATATTTTGAAGCTGAAAATGAAAAATATTATCAAAATCTAATTCGGGGAAAAAAATGGAACATTTTTAAAATCGGCGCTTTTTTTTCTTTAGCGATTTCTTTACTTCTAATGATAGATCATTTTCTACCAAATCGATTGGAAAACGATAAAATAATTACTTACAATGCAAGAGAAGTTTTACAAACAAGCAAGGATAAAATTCTGATTTCAACTCAAAACAAACACACCTATTTTGTCCAGATTGAAGATTGGGACTTTGAACGCTTGTACACCAATGGAACTTCTATTATTATTCAAGAAAGTTCTATTTTTCACATGCCTTATTATATTCACAGCAAGTCAAAAATCGACATTAAAACGTATCCAACAATATATACGATGGGGCAATTAAGTCCACTTTTCATTATTATTTTTGCAATACCTTTTTTAACCTATTATTACAAAAGAAAATCTACACTATTTGTGATATTATTTCGATTCAGTCTATTTTTAGTGAATTTCATAATGCTTTATTTTCTTTTTTCAGAAAACCGCTTTATCCACCTCATCACTTTAGGGAACTATTAACGTTTTAAAGCACGATCCATTTCACGTCTATCATCTTTTTCCTTTAAATCATTCCGTTTATCGTGTAATTTTTTTCCTTGAGCACACGCAATCAAAAGCTTAGCCCAGCCTTTTTCATTGATAAACATTTTTAAAGGAATTACTGTATTTCCCTTAACAGCTAAAAATTTGACTATTTTATCAACTTCTTTGCTATTCAATAATAATTTTCGATCCGCTCGCGGCTTATGATTGTAAAAGGAACCATTTTCATATTCCGTGATGTGCATATTTCGAATCCAAATTTCATTTCTAACCGCGACACAATATGCTTCTAAAATACTCGCTTTACTTTTTCGAATACTTTTAATTTCAGTACCTCCTAATTGAATACCAGCCGTAAATTCATCCATTAAATGATATTCAAATCGTGCACGTTTATTTCGGATATTTACTTCGTTATGAGCCATTTTATGCTTTTACTTTATCAACTATTGAGAAATTTTGAATATTACCTGCACTTTTTTTAGCACCAAGATAGAAAAAAAAGATACATGCTAACATCAAAAGATGACTTAAATCGTCTTTGTTCAACCATCGATGTGGGTTAACTTTGAAAAAAAATATAAAAATTGAAGGAATACAAACAAGAACTCCATAAACCATATATTTCAATTCATTAATTCCCTTTTGAACATAATTATTTGCTATGAAACCACAATAAATAACATACGTCAGTATTGCATCGACAGCAATAAACGTAAATTGCAAGGAAATTAACGCTGCCAATAATAAAACGACACCTTTAACAATTAAAAATTTTTCATGTTTTTGTTGTAAATCAGAGCTCTTGGCATGATAAATAATCGCCTTTCCCGCAAAATAACCAGCAATAATAGCCATGAACCAATTAGGGAAGCAATTGCGAACCAAAAAAAGAATTTTTTCCAATAATACATATCATTTTTTTTAGAAAAACTTTTCAAATTATAAAAAGCATAGATACTAAAAAGACTCATCATCCAATTTGTAATCAAGGCCATTGGTTCTAATAAATGTAATCCCAATAGCTCAAATTCTATTTTTTCCCCTAACATCTTACAAAGTTAATTGTTAATTGTTAAAAAAAAACTAAACGAAAGAAGTTCTATTCAATTTCCTTAAATTTGAAACGTGAAAATACCTTCGAAATATATAGAAAACGCCGTAGAGCAACTTTCTTCTCTTCCTGGAATTGGAAAAAGAACAGCTTTACGCCTCGTGTTACAATTAATGAATCGTTCTAACGAAGAAATTCGACAATTTGCCGAAGCATTTTTAGACATGAAATCGAATGTCGTTCATTGCGAATCTTGTGGTAATATCTCAGATTTTCAAATTTGTGCGATTTGCAACGATGAAAAAAGAGACCATCAAACGATTTGTGTTGTTGAAGATATTCGTGATATATTAGCGATTGAGGCAACACAAACATACAAAGGAATCTACCATGTTTTAGGAGGTATAATCTCCCCTATGGATGGAATTGGACCAACAGATTTAAACATTTCACCTTTAATAGAAAAGGCAAAAAGTCAAGTAATCAAGGAAGTTATTTTTGCTTTAAGCCCTACAATGGAGGGAGATACAACTAACTTCTATTTGTATAAAAAAATAAAGGATTTTGAAATTCAAATTACAACATTATCACGAGGAGTTTCTGTAGGTTCAGAATTACAATATGCAGATGAGTTGACTTTAGGACGATCTTTAATGAATCGACAGCCATTTAAATTGGTTTAACCTATCGCTATTCATGTTTCAATTATCTAAATAAATAGATTTAACGCTTAATTACAAAAATATGTTCAAAGAGTTTAAAACCTTCATCATGCGAGGAAATGTGATGGATTTAGCAATAGGGGTGATCATTGGAGCAGCATTTAGCAACATTGTTTCTTCATTAATTACAGATGTAATTACACCATTAATTTTATCTCCAGCAATGGAGGCTGCTGGAGTGAATGACTTAGCCACATGGGGGATTGGATCTGGTCACAATATCAAAATAGGAAAATTCTTTGCCTCTGTAATTACATTTTTATTAACAGCATTCATCTTATTCTTAATTATCAAAGGATTTAATCGATTAACAAAGAAAGAAAAAGAAGAAAAAGCAATTGAAGATCAAAAAATAGCAATTCCTTCCAAAGAGCAGGAATTACTAGCAGAAATAAGGGATTTACTCAAAAAATAATACCTGCAAATTATTTTTTTTAAAAAAAAATCGCTCAAAATGTAGCGCACCTTCAATTTTTGTCTTATTTTCGATTTTTAAATAAATATTATACAACTTTAAATTTATAATTTACAAGCTAAGAATGGCCAGTATTTTTGTTGCTAAATTAGATTTTGGCGTTACTGAAGAAGAGTTAAGACAACTATTTGAACAGTACGGAAGAGTAGCTAAAGCTTCAATTGCTTTAGATAAGGAGACCAAAAAACCAAGAGGTTTTGCTTTTGTAGAAATGAATGATGCCGCTGAAGCAGCTGAAGCTATCAAAAATCTTGATGGTTCAACTGTAAATGGTCGTCAGATTGCTGTTAAAGAAGCTGATCAACGTCCAGACAATCGTCCAAATAACGGTGGAGGCAATCGTCCAGATTTTAACAGAAATAATAATCGTGGAAATGATCAAAGACCTGGAGGGTTCAATCGCAATCAAAATCTTCAATCAGAATATAGAAAACCGATTGAAGACAAACCCGTAGGTTTTACTCCTGTTCCATCTCCAGATTCGATTAAACCTGTTGTTCGTAAAATTGATAAAGATAAAAAACCAAAAGATTGGGATTCAGAAGGTAAAAACAAAAAACCAAAAATGAATGCTTACAAGAAAAGTGGTAAAAATCCTAAGTTTTTTGACGACGAAGATGATGATGATTGGGATTTACCAGTAAACAACTATGACGACGAAGAAGATTTCGATGATGATGAGGATTACGAGGATGATGAAGATTAATTAACATCATTTATGATAAATACTGAAATGCCTTTCAAACGAAAGGCATTTTTTTTGTATATTTGCACTAGTTCTTTGGGGTCGTATTGGATTTGACAGCAATAGCAGTTGTCGAGTATAAGCATGTCGAGCGTTGTGGTGAAGCTCGTTAATATCTTGTCACAAACTATAATTGACAACACGTCATACGCACTTGCTGCTTAATCTGTTAGACAGGTATAGCTTTATTCCAGCCGAAGTTTAGTAAGCGGAACGAGTACTCTCTTCAACAACTCCGCCTGTTAGGTGTTGAAATATGGGAGTTCATCTAAAATGGGATAGTAACAATTTAACTTCGACGTTGTTATGAAGCTTAAGAAGATAAGCTAATAATTGGGTGTTCTTGTCCGTTTGTTAGTCGAAAAATAATCACGAACTAAGCATGTAGAAACCTTGAGAATTCGTTGTTTGGACGAGGGTTCGAAACCCTCCGACTCCACTAAAACATAAGCCATTTGTCTGATGACAAGTGGCTTTTTTGTTAAATAGCCCTAAATTTCAAGGATTTATGCATTTTTCTGGGATTTATAGATTTGAATAAATTGAAACAAAATCAATTAAATTCAAATTTTTAGCCAACAGGACAGCCAACAGAATATTTTTGTTTTTTTGTTGGCTAAAATCCTATATCAAGTTGATAAGCAGAAAATTAACCACAACTGAATTGATGTAACTTTTGACGAATTGGATTCATTTTTAAGTCGATTTTGACAACAAAATTTTTAATGATTTAGTTATGAAAAACAAAGACCAGTTTAAAGTATTAATTTACCTAAACAATCAACGCGCTATAAATGGCTTAACCCCCATTTATGTAAGAATCTTAATTAATGGAGTACGCTCTGTTATTGCTACAAGACATTTTGTTAATCCCAATCATTGGAATTCAAGAACAAGCCAAATGAAACCAGGATCACCAAATGAAATTACTATTAACTCCTATTTAAATGACGTAAGAGCACAAATCAATCAACACTACTTTCATTTGATTGCAACGAAGTCAGAAATTACAGCTAAGATTTTAAAAAACCTTTTTCTTGGATTGGATGAAGTTGGAAAATCAAATGAAAAATCAATTACTGAAGCATTCGATTACCATAACCTTAAAATGTTAGATATGGTTAAGATTGGTAAAATCTCTCCACAAACATTAATGAAGTTTAAGATTACTAAAAACAAAGTATTAGAGTTTATTAAACTTAACTATAACAAAAAGGATTATCCACTATCAGAATTGCGATTGAGATTTGTAACAGAATTTGAACATTTTCTATTAACCAAACAAAGCATTAATAGAAATACAGCCCATAAATACATTAAGCACTTGAAGAAAGTAATCAATATGGCTGTTGGTTTAGATTGGATGAATAAGAATCCATTTACACAATTCAAATGCGTTTATGTATCTCCAGATAGAAAAGTTTTGAATCAAGATGAATTAGATTTATTGATCAATAAAGAACTTAAAATTGAACGTATGAGAAACGTTAGAGATGTATTTGTTTTTTGTTGTTATACAGGCTTTGCTTATGCAGATGTTTTTCAATTTGAACACGATGCAGTAATAAAAGGATTGGATGGTGAATATTGGATATCAAAAAACCGTCAAAAGACAGGAACAAAAGAAAGTGTTCCTTTACTTCCAATTGCTTTAGAAATAATTAATTCTTATCGTGATGATGAATACTGCATAAAGCACAATAAATTGCTTCCTGTTAATTCAAATCAGAAATACAATGCCTATTTAAAAGAACTCGCAGATATTTGTGGAATTGATAAACACCTTACAACTCATATTGCTCGACATACTTTTGCCACTACTGTTACTTTAGCAAATGGAGTTCCGATTGAAACAGTTAGTTCTATGCTTGGACACACAAACATTCGTACAACTCAAATTTACGCGAAAGTGGTGGAGAAAAAAGTTAGTGAGGATATGCAAAATTTAAAGGCAAAACTCTTTCCTGGTTCAAATAATATGAAAATCGTAGGATAACACAATCAATCAGTCAGATTTGTAAATACCTGTAAATCTGACTGATTTCTTTTTGAATTTTTCAACACAATAAATCATTCTATCAATTAACACTATTTAAGAATAAAATAAAGCAATTCATACAATAGTTTACATAGTTTTACGCTTAGGATTTAACCAAAAAGTAACAAATTTTACTTTACACGTTTATCAAATTAATGTGACAATAAATTGACCTATGGAAAACTATTTCATCCAAATTCATGAAGACATGAATTCTAGAATTTCCGCGCTTGAAATTCAAATAAAAAAACCAAATTATTATTCCAATATAATTACCATAATTGAATCTTGTCTTGAAAAATTGAAACTATTTTTACTATCAAATCCTTTTCAACGAATCCAAGATGAGATCAACTATTTTAAGCATCTCAAACCTACTATTGTTTCAAAATTAATTTTCTATAAACGTTTACTTTTCATTGAAATAGAAAGGCCTTTTGGAAGTACTGAAAATAAAATTGAACATCTCGAAAATGAACTTAAGTTACTAACCAATTTTTGTAAGGAAAACTCAAGCTTTATTCATTACATTCGCTCAGGTAAAACTGAAATGGACGAAAGATATTTTGTTCGTGCTCATGCAAAGAATTTTCAAATGCATGATTCATTTACATGTGAAGTAGATTATTCTATCAGCACAGGGCATGATTACAAATTATCAATCTTTTTAGCTTATGAATTATTAGAGAGTCATATCCAAGAACAGATTGATGCTTTGAAGAATCCAAATACTATTTCCGCAAAATTTGAAAGTTCCACATCTCTTTCCACATGTGGAAGTCCAAATCTGAATTGGACAGGTACTCAAACTGAGCTGGTAGAGCTGATTTACGGGTTAAACATTCAAAAAGTAATCAATAACGGAAACGTGAAAATATCAGATTTAGCTGCATTTTTTGAAAAATCATTTAATATCAAGTTAAATAGTGCAACACGCACATTTTCAGATATTAAAAGAAGAAAATCAGAAAGATTCAAATTTCTTGAATCGATGCAAATCAATTTGGGAAAGTATTCCGACGAGTCATTGGAAAACTAAATCGGGATAAATCAAAAAAATAAAATATCAAAACGCAACAAAATCAATCAATTCAAAATAAAAATCAAATAAATCGTTCCACATGTGGAAACAGATGGGGAAATAAATAAATTCAATCAACTCAACTTTGCACCATAACAATTTAAAAATCAAGTTATGGCAGCAAACATCATCACAACAGAAGATTTAGAACAATTTAAAGTAGAATTGTTCAGTGAATTAAAAATGCTTATTGAAAGCAATGGAAACGGAAGTGAACCAAAAGAACCGAATCAGCCACGTTGGTTAAAATCGTATCAGGTCCAAAGACTATTAGGTATTTCACCAGGCACACTTCAGACCTTAAGAATTAATGGTACAATTCCATTTACAAAATTGGGAGGTACTATTCTTTACAACCAAGATGAAATCCACAAACTCATTCAGAGCAATACTAGAAACCCTTTTAGCGATGGAAGAAAATGAGATTTCTGTCAATTACATCAAACACCTTACAGGAGTTTTTGAAAAATTCTCCGACGACAAACGCTTATCAGCTTATCACATCAGTTTGTATGTAGCATTATTCCAATTATGGAATATTAATCGATTTTCAAATCCATTATTAATCATTCGTTCAGAAGTTATGCAGATTTCAAAAATTTCATCAAAATCAACTTATCACAGATGTATTAGAGAATTAGAAAGCTTTGGTTATATCGAATACCAACCTTCTAAAAATGCAATGATCGGTAGTAAGATAAATATTCTCTCCTTTTCTCGATTAAAACCGAATCGAAAAGGTAGTCCGTTAAACAGACAAGCAAGTCCCACAGCAGGACATCAGAACGGACAACCCAGTCCCATATCGGGACTTCTCGACAGTCAACCTAGTCCCAAATACGGACATCCGAACGAGCCTTTATATAAACATATAAACAATACTAAACATATAAACTTATGTATAGAGCAAAATGAATTTTGCAAACCACAAAAAAATGAAAAAGTGAAGAATGAAATATTGCCTTCGGCTGTTTCTAAAGTGGTAAAGTTTAAAGCTCCTACAATTGAGTTAGTCCAGGAATATTTCAAAGAAAAAAACAAACCTGATATTGAAGCACAAAAATTCTTCAATTATTTCGAATCGAATGGTTGGAAAATTGGCGGTCGCTCTCCAATGAAAAACTGGAAAGCTGCAGCCAATAATTGGATGTTGAATTCAAGCAAATTCAATCCAATACAAAACCAACCCAAACCCGACAATCTCCACACCAACCAAGACAAAGATTATTCAATCCCCCTCTAGTTTCATTGCAACGCAATGAAACTAATCCAAAATCCAACATTAAAAATCCAAAATTATAAAAATGATTCCTTTCAAAATCCAAGACAACTTCCGTTGCTTTGATTTCAAAGAATGCCTGTCATTCATTTACAATCAAGGACAAATGAAATACGGAAAACACTTTCAAATCCGTAAAGAAGACCAATTAATAATTTACAAACTATTGATTTATGCAATCAGAGACGAAGAAAATTGTATCAAACATAACATTGATCTAAACAAAGGTATTTTATTACTCGGACCGATCGGTTGCGGTAAAACAAGTTTAATGACATTAATTAAACCTTTTTTCTATCCCGAATATCAATACAGAATCAAAGCAGCTAGAGAAATTGCCTTTGAATTCATAAATGATGGTTTCGGAGTATTGAATAAATACGGAAAAGCACAAGTTTCCTATTGCTTTGATGATTTAGGAGTAGAAAAAAGCTTAAAACACTTTGGAAACGACTGTAATACAATGGCTGAAATCCTTTTAAGTAATTATGATTACTATTTCCAAACAAGAAAACCAATCCACGCAACCACCAATCTAAACGCAGAAGAACTCGAGAAGCTTTATGGTAATAGAGTTCGTTCGCGGTTACGTGAAATGTTTAATCTCATCGCATTCGATACAAACGTCCCCGACAAACGATCATAGCATCATTTCCCCCTTTGGAGGGGGATTTAGGGGGAGGATAATATTAATTAATAAACAAAACAACATGAAAACAAACACAGATTTCCTAAAACAAATTATTCAATGTCCCTTAGACAAAACCCAGTATTTTCAAGAAAAATACACCAAACGTCAAATCGTACTTCACCACACAGCAAGCAGTGGGAATGCACAAAATGTAATTGCAGGTTGGAATAAAAATGCTGAACGAGTTGGCGTAGCATTTGTGATTGATCGCGAAGGAATAATTCATCAAGCATTCAACAGCGCACATTGGGCGCACCATTTAGGTACTCACGAAGTAAATAACACACTATAAAATAAACAATCCATAGGAATAGAATTGTGTAATTGGGGCGCTTTGAAATTACAAAAAAGTAAATTCTATAATTATTTAAATCAAGAAATTCCATTAGAAGAAGTCTATGAATACGATAAGCCTTTTAGAGATTCATTGTACTATCAAAAATACACCGAGAAACAATTGGAATCGTTGAAAAACCTCATCGAATACCTTAGTGAATTATACAAAATCCCAAAAACCTATAATTCAGATATGTGGGATATTTCAAGGTCAGCCTTAGCAGGCAGTCCTGGAATATACACGCATGTGAGTTTTCGAAAAGATAAAAGTGATTGTCATCCGCATGTGAAATTAATTGAAATACTAGAGAATTTGTAACTGAGTTTATCTAAAAGTTTATCTAAAATCAGATTAGTTTATCTAAATAAAATTGATTTTAGATAAACTTTTTCCAAATTGGTTTTCTGTTAGTACCTTGATTAACAATACTTTTATCTCGCTTAGACATTGAATAAAGTAAATTCCTTATCTTATTTTCTTTCTGTTTAATATCTAAAACATCTGGAAGTATATCTAAAATAAGTTTATATAAATCGGTTTTACATGCGTTTCCTAAATTCCATTTGAATCTTATTTAGAATTATTAAAATTCTCATTTCAATGTTCCTTATTCCAATCAAATTGTTCCTTAACAAATAATTTATATTGATTTTCAAATACTTACATTTTTAAAATAATGTTCCTTATTTAATATTAGAACTTCCTAAAAGCATATTTAGCATTTTTATCACGTTGCTTTTCACTCAAACGATCTAAAATTTATTCATCATAAATAGTAACCTAGCGAGTAACCTAGCGAGTAACCAAGCTGTGATCAAGTTAAGAAATTACATACATCCAAATATCATAAGCATATCTTTTCTAAGGTCGTCCGCTTTGGGCGGAAGTCCTGGAATCTATACACACGTTAATTTCAGAAAAGATAAAAGTGATTGTCACCCGCAGGAGGATTTGATACAATTATTAAAAATGTAATAAAATCAAAATAGGCTGATTCAATTTTAGAATCAGCCTATTTTTCTTTCCTAATCTTTCCTAATTCAAGCAATTTATTCTATAGTATAAATTATTGATTATTAAATATTAAAGGTTTATTGAATAATTATTCTTTCCTAAAACCCAATTAAATTTAGCTTTACTCACTATATTAATATGTACTTTCAACAAAGTATCAATCCCAAATATTATTTGGTATTTATTAGTATATTTAAGGCGTTATGAATCGAATTAAAGAAGTTTTAAAACAAAGAGGTATATCTCAAACCCTATTAGCTCAACAACTTGGAATGAGTTTTAATATGATTAATGAATATACTAACAATCGTCGACAACCAAACCTAACATTATTGTTTGAAATTGCGAGGCATTTAAATGTTAATGTCAAAGAGTTGATTTCAGATTCTGTTATAAACCTTTCTAACAAAAAATAAATCAAATGAGAATCAAATTAGAAAATCTAAAATACCAACAATCAGCAATTGATTCAATAATTAAAGTATTTGAAGGAAATGAGAAAAATAATTTTGACAATTCTTGTGAAGATGGGATACGTTCAAATTTATTTACTTTAACAGCGGATCAATTAGCTGAAAACATAAAAAATGTTTTGGACAATAATGGTATTGACGAATTATCTTCAAATCTTTCAACTGATCAGGAACTCACGATAGAAATGGAAACAGGTACAGGGAAAACTCTTGTTTACATTAAGACAATTTGTGAATTATTTGAAAAATATGCATTTACCAAATTTATTATTCTAGTTCCCTCCGTTGCTATTCGTCAAGGGGTATTAAACACCTTAAAAATGTTCGAAAATCAATTGGAAGATCTTTACGGTTTTAAACCAAAATACTTTGAGTACAATAGTAAAAAATTAAATAATGTTACGTCTTTCATTGAAGAGCAACATCCTCAGATAATGATTATGACCTTGGCATCTTTCAATTCTGAAGACAAAATTTTAAATCAATCAAAAAGGGAAGATTTATTTGCTAACATGCCATTCATTGATGCAATAGGTAAAACCAATCCAATAATCTTGATGGATGAACCTCAAGAGGGTATGGATACAGACAATTCAATTAAGCAAATTTCTAAATTAAATCCATTATTTAAAATCCGTTATTCTGCAACTCATAAGATTGTTAAAAATAGAATTTACAGATTAACACCTTTTGATAGTTACAAAGAAGGATTGGTAAAGAAAATTGAAGTACTTACTGTTACTGAAAAGAATGATGAAGCTACTTTGAAACTGGAATATACAGAGACGCAAATTGGTAAAGGTGATCCAAAAGCTAAAATTAAAGCATGGCATCAATCTGCATCTGGTAAAATTGAATTCAAAGAAACAAATTGGTTAAATGTTGGTGATAATCTTGGAGTAAAAACTAATAATCCTAGTTATAATAAGTACACAATTGAACGTATTAATAAAAGTTTGCGGACTGGTAAATGGTCATTATCATTTACAAATGGTACTGAAATTTTCGAGAAACAAACTGCCAAAAATATTGAAAGTATTTGGGGACTACAATTGGAATGGCTAATCTTAAGACACTTCACAAAAAAACAACGTTTACAAGAATTGGGGATCAAATGTCTTTCTTTAATTTTTATTGATAAGGTGGCAAATTTTATGGGGGAAGATCCGATAATTAAAAACCTGTTTATAGAAAAATACAAAGCAATATACGCGGAATTTAACAACGAACAACCAACTTTAGAACACATAGATTCCATCCAAGGGTTCTATTTTGCTAAAACAGGTAAAGGTGAATTCACAGACAGTGAGACTGCTATGCGAAAGAATTCCGATGTCTTCGATGCGATATTGAAAGACAAAGAGGAATTATTATCGTATGGTGATTCAGTTGCTAATAAAATTGAGTTTATTTTCTCACATTCTGCTCTTGGGGTTGGTTGGGATAACCCTAATATATTCAATATTGCAACGTTGAGTAATTCCTATTCTGAAATAAAAAAACGACAAGAAATTGGTCGTGGTTTACGTATTTGTGTAAATAACCAAGGGCAACGTGTTTATGATAATCAAGAAGTTGAAGATTCAGAAAGGATTAACCAATTGACTGTTATTCCGAATGAAACCTATGAAACATTCGTTACTCAGTACCAAGAAGAGATTAAAGAAGTTTATGGTACTTCATCTGCAGGTGCAGGAATGTCGCATACCCATAAAGGTAAACCTCAAAACGAAGTCCATTTTAGACGTAGTAAAAATGAAACAATCAATGAGGCATTTAAACGCTTCTGGAAAGCATTAGCGAAGAAAACAAAATTTTCTGTTGCATTTGATGAGAATGCTTTGATCTCCAGAAGTATTGAAGCATTGAATGAAATTACATTATCAGATTATCAAGCAGAAGTTAAGAGTCGTACAATTAAATCAATTTCAGAGACAGAAATTAACGACGATTTTGGAGGTTCTGAAACCTATAAACTAAAAGCACGATTTTCCCCTTTGGATATCATTGAAGAAATAAGTGAAAACACAGGTTTATCTTATCTTACAGTTTTTAAAATAATTGATGGAATTAAAAACTATAATCATATTATCAAGAATCCCCCTCAATTCATTCATCTAGCCTCAGCACATATCAAGAATATTGAATTGGAAGAAATGGTAAGAGGCCTGAAATATAATGTTACATCAGAAGAATTTCCATTCAATTTTGATGACTATGTTCGAAACATCGATGAAAAGAGTTTTGTGAACACTCCAAACAAAGGTGTTTTTGATAAAATGTTAGTAGATAGTGACGTTGAAAAGTTATTCGCTAGCGATACGGATAAAGATGATGAAGTTGTCTGTTTCTTAAAACTTCCTTCTTATTACAAAATAGCTACTCCGATTGGTGAGTATGAACCAGACTTTGGTATTGTTATGCGACGTAAACAATTGAAAAACGGTAATGAAAGCGAATTCTATTTTGTAGTTGAAACAAAAGGAACGAACGACATTAATGATAAGAAAGCCTTAAAAGAAAGTGAAGTTTACAAAATCAAATGTGCCATGAAGCACTTTGCTGCTTTGGGCATCGATGTCGAATACAAAGCGCCTGTGAAAGAATTTAATTATTTCAAGGAAGAAGCGACAAAGTACATTACAAAACAGATGGAGGAAGTGACTAATAAATGAGGATGACTAGTTAATTCTACTGAATTCGGTAAAATTAATTGTAAAACGAGAAAATATAGAATGATCAAGAATAAAAAAATAGAAGTTATCGGAAAAGAAATAACGCTGTACTCAAGCCAATCCGAAGAGTATATTTCACTTACGGATATGGCACGATACCGCGATTCAGAGCGAACAAACTACATTATTCAAAACTGGATGAGAACCAGAAGTGCAATTGAATTTTGTGGTTTATGGGAGCAATTAAATAATCCGAATTTTAAAAGCATCGAATTCGATGCCTTTAAAAATGAATCGGGTTCAAACAGTTTTGCGCTCACTCCTCAAAAATGGATTGAATCAACCAATGCAGTTGGTATTATTTCAAAGTCTGGTCGTTATGGAGGCACCTTTGCGCATAGAGATATTGCCTTTGAATTTGCATCGTGGATAAGTGCTGAATTCAAATTCTATCTTATTCACGAATTCCAGCGATTAAAGGAACAAGAAAGCAATAGTCAACAAATCGAATGGAATTTCCAACGCACTTTAGCAAAGGTTAATTATAAGATTCATACGGATTCAATCAAGGAAAATCTTATTCCAAAAATCTTAGATAAAAAACAAACATCCTTAGTATATGCCACTGAAGCTGATGTATTAAACATGGCCCTTTTCGGAATAACAGCCAAACAATGGCGTGATGAGAACCCGAATGAAAAGGGTAACATACGAGATTATGCTAACATTCAACAATTAGTAGTGCTTTCCAATTTAGAAAGTATCAATGCTATGTTGATAGCGCAAGAAATGCCACAGAATGAGCGACTCATTCAGCTAAATACAATCGCAATTACGCAAATGAAATCATTGGTTGATAACCAATACATAAAGAAACTTGGAAATGGAAAATAATATAGAAAACCCAATGCAAAAAGTTCAATCTCACGATTGGAATCAAGAACGATTGGAACAACTCAAACAATTGATGCCAGACCTATTTACAAACGATGGAAAACTAAACATCAATGAACTAAAGCAAATTGTTGATCCGAAAAGTTTAAACGAAACGGAACGTTACGAATTTCGTTGGTTTGGGAAAAGCAATGCCAAGCGTGAAGCATTTACCCCTACTGATGCTACTTTGGTTTTTGATGAAGAAAGAAGTCTTAACCCGGAACACAGTGAAAATCTAATCATTGAAGGAGAAAACTTACAGGTGCTTAAATTATTGAGCAAAAGTTACCGTGAACAAATTAAATGTATCTATATAGATCCACCATACAACACAGGAAAAGACTTCGTGTATTCTGACAACTTTGACCAAGACAAAAAAGAATATTGGGAAGATGCTGAAATGGTGGAAAACGGTTTGAAAATCGACACCAACATGGAATCAGATGGGCGTTACCATAGCAACTGGTTGAACATGATGTACAGCAGATTATTACTTGCGCGTCAACTTTTAAGAGAAGATGGTGTGATATTTATTTCATTAGATGACAATGAAATTCATCATTTAAGAAAATTATGCGATGAAACATTTGGAGAATCAAATTTCATCGGGCAATTAATTTGGACAGGAGGTAGAAAAAATGATAGCAAATTTATATCTACTTCACATGAGTATATTCTTGTCTATTGTAAAAATTTTGATGTGTTAAAATCGGAAGTTAAAGAATGGAGAATAAGAAAAAAGGGGCTTGACGAAATCTATAATACATACAACAAATTAAAATTTAAATATAAATCAGAGATTCAAAGCATAGAAAAGGAATTAAAAGAATGGTTTAAAGGGCTTCCAAATTCACACCCATCAAAGGCACACAAGCATTATTCGTGTGTTGATGAGAATGGAATTTTCTTCCCAGATAACATTTCGTGGCCAGGTGGAGGTGGTCCAAAATACGATGTTCTTCACCCAAAAACAAAAAAACCAGTTTCTATTCCTTCAAGAGGTTGGTTATTTTCAGACGAAACTAAAATGGAGTCACTAATTAAAGAAAATAAAGTTCATTTTGGACCTGATGAAAATTCAGTACCGTGTTTAAAGTCATATCTGAAAGATAGAGAATTTCAAGTCCCTTATAGTGTCTTTTATCAAGATGGTCGGGCTTCAACAAAAAGACTTAGAGCTCTATTTGGGGATGACTTTTTTGAGCATCCTAAGGATGAAATTGTTTTAAAAGAACTATTTGAATTTTCAACGACCAATGATGATATTATTCTTGATTTTTTTGGTGGGTCAGGGACTACAGGTCAAGCAATTTTAGAACTAAACAAAGAAGATAATGGAAATAGAAAATTTATTTTGGTACAAATTCCGGAAATTACAGATATAAACAGTAAGGCTTATAAAGCGGGGTTTAAAAAAATCAGCGATATAACTGGAAAATCCGGTCATAGTGACCATGTGATTCCGGTTTAAAGTGACCATGCAAATCCGGAGTATGTTGACCAGTGCATTCCGGAGTATATTGACCACCTAAAAAAGAGTGTTTTATCATAGCTTATTAAAGCTATAATTTA